>CBDULG010000060.1:0-12959 GCA_965367985.1 uncultured Rhodocyclaceae bacterium | reverse complement strand
CTGAGCAACACAGTCGCCACTGAGCGGACAGCGCGTGCAGCGCGGCGCGGCGCGCGTGCACACGGTTGCGCCAAGGTCCATTTGCGCCTGGATATACGTCGCAACATCGTCGTCGGGTAACAGCGCGCGGGCGCGGGCCCACAAAGCGCGCTCGACCGCGGCGGTGCCGGGAAACCCCTCGAGACCGAACACCCGGCACAGCACGCGCTTGACGTTGCCATCGAGAATGGCCGAGCGCTCGCCGAAGGCAAAGGCGGCAATGGCGGACGCCGTCGAGCGTCCGATGCCGGGCAGCGTTGCCAGTTGCGCCGAAGTGGCAGGAAAGCGCCCGCCGTGATCGGTCACGATTCGGCGTGCGCAGGCATGCAGATTGCGCGCGCGGGCGTAGTAACCGAGTCCGCTCCACAGGGCCATCACCGAATCGACGTCGGCGGCGGCCAGTGCGGCGAGGTCGGGAAAGTGTGCGACAAAGCGTCGATAGTATGGAATGACCGTATCGACCTGTGTCTGCTGCAACATGATTTCGGACAGCCATATCCGGTACGGGTCGTTCGTGCGCTGCCACGGCAGGTCGTGCCGCCCATGCAGGCGATGCCATTCGATGAGGCGGGTGGCAAGGTCGCGCTCGGAGGATGTCATGGGCAAGGTCGACGGGGCGCGGCCATCGGGCGATAATCCGCGCTTACTGCACGAGACATGAAGAAATAACACAAAGCGCTGCGGTACGTTTTTCCGATGACACGACGGCCCCAACCAGAACAGGTCTTTGAATGAGTCACGCGAACAATACGCCAGCAGCGCTTGCGCTGCGCGATACCTTCAGCCGCTTCGCCACTGGAATTACCGTGGTAACGGCGCGCGCCGCGAACGGCACACCGGTCGGGCTGACCGTCAATTCCTTCAGTTCGGTGTCCCTCAATCCGCCGATGATCCTGTGGTCGCTGGCCGATCATCTGCCCAGCATGCCAATCTTCGAGGCGTGTGAGTACTACGCGATCAATGTGCTGGCGCATGACCAGCGCGCGTTTTCGCAGCGCTTCGCCACCCGGGACCTCGACAAGTTTTACGGCCTCGAATGCCGCGATGGCCTGGGCGGCGCGCCGCTTCTCCCCGATTGCTGTGCGTGGCTCGAATGCCGCAATACCCAGCGTCATCCCGGCGGCGACCATGTGGTGTTCATCAGTGAAGTGGTGCGCCATGAAACCGGTCGAGGCGAACCCCTGATTTACTTTGGTGGACGCTATCGATTGCTCGCTCCCCACCCCTGATCAGTCCCGCCGTCGGGCCTCACCCGGCCCATAGCCGATCACTCGCTTGAAGGCGCGCGCAAACGCTGCTTCTGATCGGTAGCCACATCGCTCCGCGACCTCAGGCACGCAAAAGCCTTCGACATGCAGCAGGTGGCGCGCGTGGTGCATGCGCCATTCGGTAAGCAGGTCGATCGGACCGCAGCCGATCGCCTCGCGAAAATGCCGCGCAAAACCCGAGCGCGACAGGTTCGCCGTGTTCGCCAACTCCGCCACCGTCCATGGATGTTCCGGCTTGTTTAGCATTGCCTTGAGTGCAGGATGCAGCTGCGGGTGGGTGAATGCCGCCGGCAGTCCCGTGTTGGGCGCGGCATGGCGCGTCAGACCGGCGTGCAGCACAAAAAGCAACAGTGTTTCGACGACCCGCAGCAGCAGGGGGTCGCTGTCATCGGTGTCGCGCGCTGCCTCGGCGAACAGACATTGGCTGAGATGGTCGAGCGGTGCCGCATCGGTGGCGACGACCAGCACCTCGGGCAAGGTGCCGCGCAGCATCCGGCGTGTCGCGGGATCGATCTGCAGGTCGCCGCAGATCAGCGTCGTGCCGTCGCCGGCCTGTCGATTGGGGAGAACGCGTTTGCCGAAGCGCGTCTTGCGGGTGTCAGCGCTGCTGAGCACATGCGCGCAGTCCCAGGGCAACACAACGACACTGCCCGCGCGGATCTCCTGCGGTGTGCGCTCGTTGATGTGGAGCCACGCGCCGCCACCGCCCACGACATGAAAAGGCATGTGCCCATGGCCCGAGATGTCGACATGCCAGCCGTCGCCAGGGTGTCCACGAAAGGCGATCTGGGCGCGTGGTGCCAAGCGCCGAACCAGCGCATCGACCGGCGTGTCCTGCCTCGCATCCGCGTTCGACTCCATGCAGCTCCCCTGTAATTCGCGCCGGGTAGCGCGGCACTACAGGGGACCCGGGTTTTCGCGGCGTGCTTACATCGCGCGATCCGCTTTTCTGCGCCGACGCAACCACACGCCCATGCCGAGGCTGCCGGCGAGCAGTGCCAACGTGGGCGGCTCGGGGACCTGGCTGATTGTGATGCGGGCAACCTGGTAGTCATTCTGCGTGAAGTCGCCGTTCGGGAAAGCCGACAAGATCGGGCCGCCGGGAATGAAACCGGCGTGCGGCGCAACGTCCCCGCCTTCGACGACGCCGGTGTTATCGGCCATCTGGCCGAGCAGTGGGACATTCTGCGGAATTTCGTCATTGACCTCCGTGCCCGCATCCCAAACTTGCGATCCGAGCACAAGAATGGTCGTGGCGATAACGCTTCCGCCATCCACAATTTTGTAAGCAAGCGGATTTTCATTGGCGAAGAACGCGTCGTTGCTGGGCAGCACCATGGACGCGAAGCTCAGCCAGAAGTCTGTCGGTCCCGGGCCGAGATCAAGGACCGCGGAACCTCGACCGCCAGGGCCGAAAATTGGCGGCGAACCGGGTCCAATGCCCGGGCCGAAGATCACATCTTGATGACCGCCTGGCTGGGCCGTCGAGAAAAGTGCGTTGAGCGGGCCTGGGTTGCCGTCTTCGGCCACGCGCTCGAGTTGCATGCTCGCCGGCTCGCCCGGATTGAACAGATCGAATGTTCCGTCATGTAAGCCAATCCAAACGGGCGTGTGCGAGGTGGCGCCCATTGGCGCGACATTTTCCACGCTGATCTTTACTGCGACAGCATGGGCCGCCGGGGCAATGGCGAGTGCGGTGCTGCCCGCGGCGAGTAGCGCCGCCAGGCGAAGTGGATGCATCATCTCGGTCTCCTCTCTCGTCGTGATTGTGACCGCCACGCAAATCGGGCAGCGGGCACTTTCAAGCTAAATGAGAAGAGGCGGCTGCACCATGCGCGTGCGTCCAATCCTTATGCTGGATAATCCGGGTGTCGAGGCAGGGGGCAAAGCGGCTGGAGCGGGTGAAGGGAATCGAACCCTCGTATGCAGCTTGGGAAGCTGCCGTTCTACCATTGAACTACACCCGCACATCGGTAATTGGCGCGACCGCGCCAGCGCGGATTGTAGCGGTGCGCCGGGGGCTTTGGCAATTTCACGCTGCCGATGTACACGCGGCTGCATGTTACAATCGCGGCTTCTGATTTGTCCCCAGCCGCGTGGCAAACACCCATGATTGCAGTGTCCATCAACGGTCAGACCGAAACACTTCCCACGTCGCTCTCGGTGGCCGATCTGCTGACCGACAAGGGTCTCGCCGGCAAGCGTCTGGCGGTCGAGCGCAACGGTCAGATCGTGCCGCGTGGCGAACATGCGCACACGCAGCTCAGCGACGGCGATCAGCTCGAGATCGTGGTGGCGGTGGGCGGCGGTTGATCTGCCTCGCGTGCCATCAAGCCCCAAAATTCTGTGGTGAATGAAGATGAACGATCCGCTCGTCATTGCCGGTAAGCCCTATGCGTCTCGCCTGCTCGTCGGCACCGGCAAATACAAGGACTTCGACGAGACGCGCCGCGCGATCGACGCCAGTGGCGCGAACATCGTCACCGTGGCGATCCGCCGTACCAATATCGGCCAGAATGCCGGTGAGCCCAATTTGCTCGACGCGCTACCGCCCGATCAATTCACCATCCTGCCCAACACGGCGGGGTGCTTTACCGCCGACGACGCGGTGCGCACGCTGCGCCTGGCGCGCGAGTTGCTCGATGGTCACGCGCTGGTCAAGCTCGAAGTGCTCGGCGATTCGGAAACGCTCTTTCCCAACATGCCTGAAACGCTCAAGGCGGCCGAAACTCTGGTCAAGGACGGCTTCGAGGTCATGGTGTACTGCGCCGACGACCCCATCCAGGCGAAGATGCTCGAAGACATCGGTTGTGTCGCCATCATGCCGCTGGCCAGTCTCATCGGCTCGGGCATGGGCATTCTCAATCCGTGGAACCTGCAGCTGATCATCGCGCAAAGCCAGGTGCCGGTGCTGGTCGATGCGGGCGTCGGCACCGCCTCCGATGCGGCGATTGCGATGGAGTTGGGTTGCGATGGCGTGCTCATGAACACCGCGATCGCCAAGGCCAGCGATCCGATTCTCATGGCCAGTGCGATGAAAAAGGGCGTTGAGGCGGGGCGCGAAGCCTGGCGCGCCGGTCGCATGGCGAAGAAAACCTACGCCGCCAGCCCGAGTTCGCCGGAGGGCGGCCTCATCGGCCGCTGAGTAGCGGGCCGCATCGCCAACGGATGACCGGAACAGCCGGCTCAAACACGGATCCCGCGGCGACGGATCGCCTCTCGCGCCGCCCGGTGCGCAGCTTCGTGCTGCGCCAGGGCCGCATGACGGACGCACAAAGCCGCTTTCTCGCCCGCATGATGCCGGCGATCGGCATTCCCTACAGCCCACAGCACGTCGATTTCGCCGCAGCTTTCGGCCGCAACGCGCCGCTGGTCGTCGAGATCGGCTTCGGCATGGGTGACAGCACGGCGCAGATCGCGCGTGCGATGCCGGACACGGATTTCATCGGCATCGAAGTGCACAGCCCCGGGGTGGGCAATCTGTGCAAGCTGATCGACGCCGATGGCATTGCCAATCTGCGCATCATTCAGCACGACGCGGTCGAGGTGCTGCAGCACATGGTGCCGCCCGCCATCCTCGATGGCGTGCATGTGTTCTTTCCCGATCCGTGGCCAAAGAAGCGCCACCACAAGCGGCGCCTCATCCAGCCGCCGCTGGTCGCTTTGCTTGCCGACCGGCTCAAAGCGGGCGCGTACTTGCACTGCGCCACCGATTGGGAGGAGTATGCCAACCAGATGCTTGAGGTGCTGAGTGCGGAGCCGCGGCTGGAAAATACGTCCATCGACTACGCGCCGCGGCCCGATTACCGCCCGCTGACGCGCTTCGAACAACGTGGCCTCCGGCTCGGGCACGGCGTGTGGGATCTGCTGTTCCGCCGCCGCGCGCGCTGAGCCGGCGGGCTGGACCGCGATTCCCGCGGCGCGTCGGCGCGCCAAAGTAGAAACTATTCTTACGCCAAACGGACAGAACACCATGTGGCGACTGATCTCCGCTCCTTTCCGCGCGCTGTGGTTCATCATCGATGTCTTGCGCCGCACGCTGGCCAATGTGTTGTTGCTCGTCGTGCTGTTCGCGCTCGCCGCACTGTGGTGGTTCGCGCGGCCGCCAGACGTGCCGCAGGGCGCTGCGCTGGTGATTGCACCCGAAGGCCGCCTGGTCGAAGCGCTCACGCCGCCAGTGCCCACCGATCTGTTGCGCGGCAACGGCGGGGTGAGCGAAGTGCTGCTCGACGACGTGCTCGATGCCATCCGCCGTGCCTCGACCGACGACCGCATCCGCGCGCTGGTGCTCGAACCGGACCGCCTTGGACCGGCCTCGATGACCAAATTGGCGGCGATCCGCGCGGCTGTGGCGGCCTTCAAGGCGACGGGTAAGCCCGTCTACGCACGTGCCCGTCGCTACGATCAGGCGCAGTACTATCTCGCCAGTGCCGCCGACCGGGTAATGCTTGCGCCCGACGGTTACGTCCTGCTGCGCGGCCTGGCCCGCTACGGTACCTATTACAAGCGCGCGCTCGACGCGCTCGGCGTGCGCGTGCAGGTGTTCCGAGCAGGCAAGTACAAATCCTTCGTTGAACCCTTCACGCGGCGGGACATGTCGCCGCAAGACCGTGAGGTGACACAGGACTTGCTTGATACCGTGTGGGCCAGGCTGCGTGATGACGTCGCGGCGGCGCGCGACCTTGTGCCGGAGCAAGTCGATGCCAATGTGCGTGATTTCCGCGCGCAACTGGCGGCCGTCGACGGTGACACCGCGCAGCTGGCCAAGTCGCAGGGGCTGGTCGATGATCTTATGGACGATCGCGCCTGGGAGCGTTTTCAGATCGAGCAGATCGGCGCCGGGGAAAAGCTCGACGAGGCGCGCCGCGTCGACATGGGTCCGTACCTCGCCGCGACCCGTGGCTGGCGCCCCGATAGCGGCCCCGGCGTAGCGGTCGTCATCGCCCAGGGCGCGATCATCGACGGCAGTGGGGCGCCTGGCGCGGTGGGCGGCGATGCGATGGTGCGCGTGCTCGATGCGCTGCGCGACGATGCGCAGGTGCGCGCCGTGGTGATTCGCATCGACAGCCCGGGCGGCAGCGCCTTTGCTTCCGAGCAAATCCGCCTCGGCTTGAAGGCGCTGCGCGAAGCCGGCAAGCCGGTGGTCGCCTCGATGAGTTCGGTGGCGGCTTCGGGTGGCTACTGGATCGCCACTGGGGCCGACGAGATATGGGCGTCGCCGATGACCCTGACCGGGTCGATCGGTGTGTTCGGCCTGTTTCCCGATGTGTCCGAACCGATGGACCGCCTCGGGCTCGATGTCGACGGCGTGTCAACGGCGCCTCTTGCCGGCGCCCTAGATCCGCGCCGGCCGCTGTCGGCCGATGCGATCGCCGCGCTGCAGATGACCGTAGATCACACGTACACACGCTTCGTCGAACGCGTTGCCGAGTCGCGCGGACTGTCGAAAGCGGCCGCCGATGCGGTGGCGCAGGGGCGCGTGTGGACCGGCGAACAGGCCAAGGCGCGCGGTCTGGTGGATGAATTGGGCAGTGTCGATCAGGCGATCGGTGCGGCGGCGCGCCGAGCCGGCCTGCGAGAATACCGCCGTATCGACGCGCGGTCGCCCTTGCCGTTCAAGCTGCAGTTGCTCCAGCAGATGCTGCCGGCCGCACCGGCCCCGCCGCGCAGCGGCCTTGCCGCGCGTTGGCTTGAGCGTCTGCAGGCCGAGGCGTTTGCTTTGTTGTCATGGAACGATCCCGAACAGACCTACGCTCATTGCCTTTGCGAGCCGTTATAGACTGGGCCAAGGTAATTTTTCGTTCACTTGCCGTGCCGCACCCGGCAAGCCTGTTACTGTTTGACCGAACCGAGTAGACGAGGATGTGCAGCATGAGACTAAGACGACTGTTGACACTTGCCGCGCTGCCGCTGCTGCTTGCCGCGTGTTCCGCCACACCGCCGGCGACCCACGTCGCGGCACCGGCGACGATCGATGGGCCATTGCCGCAAATGGAGTTCGCCCTGGCGAGCGGCCGTTATCATTGCAGCGCCGGCGATGTGGTCGATGTCCAGCGCGATGCGCGTGACGCAAACCGGCTGGCCGTGCGCTGGCATGGCCGCCATGTCGCGCTGGCGCGCAACAGTTCGGCGTCGGGTCTGCCGCGGTTCGAGAGCGCGCACGACGGACTGGTGTGGATCGATCTGCCGTGGAAGAGTTATCTGCTCGATCACAAGACCGGCAAGCCGCTGGCCAGCGAGTGCCGTCCGGCCTGAACGGCGCGGGCCGCGGCGTCCTTACGCAGTCAGAAAGATCTGCAGCAGATCATTGAGAAAGCGCTGGCCGCGCGCCGTCGGGCGCACGCGGCGGGCGTCGGCGGCGAGCAGCCCACGCTGGCGCGCGGCGAGCAGTTGCGGCGTGATCACATCGAGTGCAATGCCGGTGTGCGCAGTAAACAGTTCAGTGGGCACACCGTCGATCAGGCGCAGCGCGTTCATCATGAATTCGAAGGGCAGGTCGGCGACCGCCACGGTGTGCTGATCCTGAATGAAGTCGCCGCCGTGGTGCGCGGCCAGATAGGCGCCGGGATGCTTGTGGCGCATCTGGCGCACGATTCCCTGATGACTCGACAGCTTGCTGTGCGCGCCCGCGCCAATGCCGAGGTAATCGCCGAATATCCAGTAGTTGAGATTGTGCAGGCACTCCATGCCCCGGCGCGCGAAGGCTGAGGTTTCGTAGTGAATGTAGCCCGCTTCGGCGAGCGCCGCCTCAACCTGCTCTTGCATGTCGGCGGCCACGTCGGCTTCGGGTAACGGTGGCGGATCGCGGTGAAACGGTGTGTTCGGTTCGAGCGTCAGGTGATAGCACGACATATGCTGTGGCGCCAGCTCGAGCGCCGTGCGCAGGTCGGCGGCCAGATGCGCTGCGCTCTGAGACGGCAATGCATACATCAGATCGAAATTGACGCGCTCGAAGTGGGTCAGCGCCAGTTCCGCCGCTCTGCGTGCTTCGGCGCCCGAATGGACCCGGCCGAGCGCGTGCAGATAGCGATCGTCGAAGCTCTGGATGCCGAGTGACAAACGATTGACGCCGGAAGCGCGATAGGCGGCAAAGCGCGCCGCTTCGACCGAGCCGGGATTGGCTTCGAGGGTGATTTCGGCCAGCGGATCGAGCTGAAGCCGCATGCGCACAGCGGCGAGCAGGCGATCGAGCGCTGCCTCGGTGAGCAGGCTGGGCGTGCCGCCGCCGATGAAGACGCTGCGCACGCGGCGCCCCCACACCTGCGGCAGCGCTGCTTCGAGATCGGCGATGAGCGCGTCGATATAGGCCGATTCGGGAATGCCATCGTGGTGCGCGACATGCGAGTTGAAGTCGCAATAGGGGCACTTGCGCACGCACCATGGGAAGTGAATGTAGAGTGTGAGTGGCGGTGGATGGGTGAGCTGAGGCGTCGCCGGCGGTTGTGGCCGGTGCGGGCGCAGCGGGATGACGCGGCGTTCGTTCACGCCGCACCCTGCAGCGCATTCAGGCGCTCGATGAGGTGGCGGCAGGCGGTGCCGCGGTGGCTGAGTGCATTCTTCAATGGCGGGTCGAGTTCGGCGGCGCTTTGCTGCAGCGCTTCGAGCCAGAAGACTGGGTCGTAACCGAATCCATGTGTGCCGCGTGGCGCGGTGAGAATACTGCCGTGCCACTCGCCCTCGGCAATCAACGGTTGCGGATCGTCGGCGCTGCGCACGAGGGCCAGCACGCAGACGAAGCGCGCCGTGCGTTCGTTCGTCGTGCCGAGTTGTTCGAGCAGTTTTTCGATGTTGCGCGCATCGGACTTGGGCTCGCCCGCGTAGCGCGCTGAGCGAATGCCCGGCGCGCCTCCGAGCGCATCGACACACAGGCCGGAATCGTCGGCCAGCGCCGGCAGGCCGGTATGCTGCGCCGCATGGCGGGCCTTGACGATCGCGTTCTCGATGAAACCGGGGAAGGGCTCTTCGGCATCGCTGACACCAAATGCGCTCTGCGGATGCACCGCGATGCCAAGCGGTGCGAGCAGGGCGGCGAACTCATGCGCCTTGCCGGCGTTGTTGCTGGCGAGCACGAGTTCGGTGAGCTTCACGCCTTCGTTCCCGCAAGCGCCTCGCGCTGCAGCGCGACCAGACGCGCGATGCCGCCGGCTGCCAAGTCGAGCAACGCATCGAGTTGCGTACGGGTGAACGCGGCGCCCTCCGCGGTGCCCTGCACTTCGATAAAACCACCCGCTCCGCTCATCACCACATTCATGTCGGTGTCGCAGGCGCTGTCTTCGGCGTAATCGAGATCGAGCATTGGTTGCCCGTTGACCACGCCCACCGACACCGCGGCGACCATGTCACGCATCGGGTTGGCGACCAGTGCGCCTTGGGCGACCAGACCGTCGAGCGCTTCGCTCACGGCAACACAGGCGCCGGTGATGGCGGCCGTGCGGGTGCCGCCATCGGCCTGCAGCACGTCGCAATCGATTACCACCTGACGCTCGCCAAGTGCCGTCAAATCGACCACTGCGCGCAGGCTGCGGCCGATCAGCCGCTGGATTTCCTGGGTGCGGCCGCTTTGCTTGCCGCGTGCCGCCTCACGCGCACTGCGTGTGTGGGTGGCGCGCGGCAGCATGCCGTATTCGGCGGTCAGCCAGCCCTTGCCCTGGCCGCGCAGGAAGCCCGGCACCTTGTCTTCGACGCTTGCCGTGCACAGCACGCGGGTCTCGCCGAACTCGATCAGC
Source organism: uncultured Rhodocyclaceae bacterium (assembly GCA_965367985.1). GTDB lineage: Bacteria > Pseudomonadota > Gammaproteobacteria > Burkholderiales > Rhodocyclaceae > Nitrogeniibacter. The sequence continues at coordinate 2,926 of CBDULG010000060.1, read as the reverse complement.
ACCGACCCCTCGGCATGTTTGGTGAAGCCGCGGGTGATGCGGATGGGGCGCAGGGCGTCGGCGCTTCGCTGGCTGGGTCGCATGGCGGTGTCGGTTCCTGAAAAATTGGGAGGACTCATTCTTTGGAAAATTTCTTGATGGCGATGTTGATTTCGGCAATCGCCTGCTCGATCTCGTCGTCGCTCAATTCCTGCGCCACGCCGCCGCTGCCGCGCTCGAAGCCTTCCATCTGAGTGGTGAAGCTGCGCAATGCCATGGTCTGCGTCGACACCGTCTCCGGCAGCGTGTCGGCGAAGTTGTCATGCCAGGCCAGCGTGATCATCGACAGATTATCGGCATGTTCGCCGCCCGCCTGTTCCGCCGCGTTCATTACCCGCGGCACCGCCTTCATTATGTTGGCATCAACGTGGAGGCCTTCACGGAGTGCTTCGGTGCCGAGCGGACCCCACACGCCGTCGGTGCACAAGGCGAGCACGTCGCCGGCATAGAGCGGCGTCGGGCGCGAGAAGTCCATTTGCGGCGAATGGGTGCCGCCGAGGCAACTGTAGATTCGGTTTCGGTTGGGGTGGCGCGCGGCGGCTTCGGCATCCAGCAGCCCCTGATCCATCATCAACTGGACGCGCGAATGATCGCGTGTTTGCGCCTCGAGTTTGCCCTTGCGGAACAGGTAAAGGCGCGAATCGCCCGCGTGCGCCCAGTGCGCCAGGCCGTTCTGGATGAGGCACACCACGGCGGTGGTGCGCGGCGCTTCGGGCAGGTGTTTGTCGAAGGCGTAGTCGAGAATGGCATGGTGCGCGTTGCTCATCACCTGCGAGAGGAAGAGCACCGGGTCGGGCACCACCGGGTCGGCCTCGCGCTGGAAGCTCTGGGTGATGTACTGCACCGCGATCTGCGCCGCCACTTCGCCGTGCAGATGGCCGCCCATGCCGTCGGCAACGACCATGAGCAGCGCGTCGCGCGAATAGCAGTAGGCGAGGCGGTCCTGATTCGAGGCGCGCTTGCCGGCACGGGTTTCCTGGAAGATGGTGAATTTCATGTGCGGCCAATGAAGGTTTTAAGTCGGGTGCCCATGTCGGCAAACCACGAGGCCGGCATGGCCTCGTCGGGCGCCTGCTGGACGAGCGCTTTTTGCAACGCGTAAACGCTTTGCGGGCGATGCAGCGGATCAAGCTGCACGCACCAGTCGATGGTTTCGAGCAATTGCGGGGTGAAGCGCTGGGCGAAGGCCTTGACTGCGGGCACATAGGTATCTTTTTTTCCGCGTTCGTCCGAGCGTGGCGGTGCGTTGCCGGAAAGACAAGCGTACAGGGAGGCGCCGACGCTATACACATCGCTCCACGGGCCGAGCGCTTCCCGGCTGACGAACTGTTCGGGCGAGGCATAGCCCGGGGTGTACATCGGCTTGAGCATCGGCTGGCCATTGACCAGAGTTTGGCGCGCGGCGCCGAAATCGAGCAGCACCGGCGTGCCGTCGGTGCGCAGGTAGATGTTGGATGGTTTGATGTCGAGATGCAGAAGCTTGTGTGCATGGACTTCGCGCAATCCGTTGAGCATGCGGGTGAACACGCCGCGTAGAAAACGCTCGCGCATGTTCGCCCGGTGACGGCGCACATAGTCATGCAGCGTGCGTCCGCGCTCGAATTGCATCACCATGTAGACGGTGCCATTGGCGCGGAAGAAATTGAGCACGCGCACCACATTGGGGTGCATCAGGCGCGCCAGCGATCTACCTTCCTCGAAAAAGCACTTCATGCCGTAGCGGAAGGCCGCCTCATGCTCGGTCGGGATCGTCGGCTCGATTTCGCCTTCACCGCGCAAGGCCAGCGAATTGGGCAGATACTCCTTGATCGCCACCGGCGTCCCATCGGCGTCGTAGGCGAGGTAAACGATCGAAAACCCGCCAAGCGATAGTTGCCGTTCGATCCGGTACTGGTCCAGCTGGTACCCGGATGGCAACGCCTGATTGACTTGAGGGGGCATGAAGCGGTCGCTAAGATTCGGCTTGATGTGATTGTGTTATTTGAACCCGGCAGTGTAAAGCGCGCCTGCGCCGGCCACGGGAGACCTTGATGATACTGAGTATGACCGGCTTTGCGGTGCAGCATCGCGAATTGGGGCGATTGAGCCTTCACATGGAATTGCGCGGCGTCAATTCGCGCTATCTCGATCTGGTGTTGCGCCTCGGGGACGAGGTGCGCCAGGCCGAACCGGCACTGCGTGAGATGCTCAGCGCGCGCCTGCGCCGCGGTAAGGTGGAATGCCGCCTCAACCTGCAGAAGAACGATGCCGCGCCGGCGACCGAACTGACGCTCAACGCGGCGCTGCTCGACCAACTCGAATCGACCCAACGACAGCTCGCCACGCGCTTTCGCGCAGCCGCGCCCTTGTCGATGGCAGAGATTCTGCGCTGGCCCGGCATGCTGGCCGACGACAGCCCCGGCTTCGACGCGCTGATGGGCGAGATTCGCGCGATGGCCAGTGCGGCGATCGACGAGTTCATCGCCACCCGTGCACGCGAAGGCGCGAAGCTGGCCGATACGATTCGCGAGCGTGCCGCCGCAATGCGCGCCCTTGTCGAACGCATCGCGCCGCAGATGCCGGCGCTGGTGCAGGCGCACCAGGCCAAGCTCACCGAGCGCCTGCGCGACGCGGTCGAAACCCTCGACGAAGAGCGCATTCGCCATGAGGTCGCCCTGTTCGCACAACGCATCGACGTGGACGAGGAACTCGACCGTCTGCGCACCCACCTCGATGAGGTCGAGCGCATCCTCGACAAAGGTGGCGTGGCCGGCAAGCGGCTCGATTTTCTCATGCAGGAACTGAACCGCGAAGCCAACACGCTGGCCTCGAAAAGCGCCTCCACCGAGGTCACGGCGGCGGCCATGGAACTGAAAGTGCTGATCGAGCAGATGCGTGAACAGGTGCA
>CBDULG010000059.1:0-13065 GCA_965367985.1 uncultured Rhodocyclaceae bacterium | reverse complement strand
CCAGGTCATGATGGTCGCCAGCTGGTTCGCCGCCCTGTTGGTCATTTCACTGCCGGCGCTCGTCAAGCTCCTCCCGCGCCTGCCGATCGTCGGCAATCCACGCGCCAGCCGGCGCCTGGGGAGCTACCTGCTCGAGTTCGTCTCGCCACAGCGCTGGCCTTTCGGCCGCAATCCGAGTCAGGAGGAAATTGCCGCGCTGGCCGCCCGGTTCGCGAGCCACTCGTTCTGGCCAACCGGCAACAATCGCGGCTCCCAGCTGTTCTTCTTCGCGTTGTGGATCGGCCTGGTGGTGCTTTTCGCCCCCCCGCTCGACAACCCGCCCTTGCTGTTCGGCGCCATCGTGCTCATGGGCGTGCTCGCCTGGCTGGGCAGGGTGCTGATCTTCGGATTGCTCAATTCCTCGCTGCGGTATGTGGACGACGGGCTCGTCGACGTGCCCGCAGGCCAGCTGCCCGAATTGCGCCTGCCCGGCAAGAAGCTCGATGCCGGCGTGTTCGTCAGCTATCGGCGCGAAGATTCCGCCGCCTACACCGGCCGCCTGTACGACTACCTCACCGACCACTTCCACCGCGACCAGATCTTCATCGACATCAATGCCATCACCGCGGGGCAGAAGTTCGGCGAGGTACTGCGTCAGGAACTGGCCAACTGCGTCGCGGTCATCGTCATGATTGGGCCGAGATGGGCAACGGTCACCGGCGAGACGGGTCAGCCGCGGTTGATGGATCCCGACGACTGGGTCAGAACCGAAGTCGCGACCGCCCTCGCCCGCGACATCCTGGTGATTCCGGTTCTGGTCGGCGGCGCCCGACTACCCGAAAAGCAGGAACTCCCCGACGAGCTTGCCGCGCTTTGCGATCGTAACGCCCGTGAAATCAGCGATTCCCGTTGGGACTATGACGCCCGACGGCTGATGACGGAATTGCGCGCGGCAGTGGACGACGGTCGTCGCCGCGCTACTTAGGAACTTGCCGCCATCCAGTCGGAACCCCGAAGTATCCTCGCGGCGCAACCCGGTATCGAATCCGTGACCTGGGAGAACGACAAACGCTGGCTGTCTGCGCATGGGATCGACGTGCCGGACCCGTGAGGCAGCTCATGGATCGCGACCCAGGAACGGGACCGAGTGGCGCCGGCCGTGCGCAGTTAGCCGCGATGCAGCGCAGCGGAAACCGGGCAATACCGGTTTGCTCATCGTTGATCCGCGGATTTTCGCCTGCGCCCCGCATCCGCTCGCGATGTCACAGGGTTTCAAGCAGATTTTCCATGCGTGTCCGCATCGCGGCGTCGGGAAGACGTCCGACACCGGCAGCCATGTTGTCGACCATGTGCGACGACTTGGAGGTTGCCGGAATCGCGCAGGTCACCGCCGGATGAGACACGGCGTATTTGAGAAAAAACTGCGCCCAGCTCGCACAGTCGATCTCCGCCGCCCAGTCGGGCAGCGGCTTGCCCTTGACCACACGAAACAGGCTGCCGCGAGCGAAGGGCCGGTTGATGATCACCGCGATTTTCCGGTCGCGAGCCAGGGGCAACAGGCGCTGCTCGGCATCCCGCTCAGCGATGTTGTAGCTGAGCTGCACGAAATCAAACGGGTGGCGCGACAGCAATGACTCGAGCTCGCCATGGTCACGGCCGTGCGAGGTGGTGACACCCATGTAGCGTATCCGTTCATCGGCCTTCATCGCAGTCAGCGTTTCGAGATGCACCTGCCAGTCGCGCAAATTGTGGATCTGCATCAGGTCGAAGCGTTCGATTCCCCATAGCCGGCGCGACTGCTCCATCTGCTCGACACCGGCCTGCCTGCCGTGCGTCCACACCTTGGTCGCGGCGAACATATCCTGTGGCGCCTTAACTTCCTTGAGCAGGTCGCCCAGCACGCGTTCTGACGCGCCATACATCGGCGACGAGTCAATGACCCGGCCGCCGTGGTCGAAGAAAGCCCGCAGCACCTCGCCCAGCCTGGACATGGTTTCAGTATCGCCGGCGGCGTCAAAGGTGCGCGAAGTACCCATGCCGATGACCGGAATCTGCTCGCCGCTTCCCGGGATCGCTTTCAGGATGGGTTTGCCGGCCTCGGCGTGCGCGCGCAACGGCAATAGCGTCGCGGCGGTGATGCCGCCGAGCTGCTGCAGGAAATTGCGTCGGGGTAGTGGTCTATCGTGATTCATGTCAGTCCTCCGGCCGTTGTGTCTGGCGCGCCGCGATAGTCTCCTGCCGGCCACCCAGCCGGAATGCGACCCACGCCCACACGAGTGACAGTGGAACGCCGACCCAGGCGATTCCCGCGATGTTCATGCCCAGCGCCTTCATGCCAGTGTAGACCCACGCGCTGACCGCGTCGCCGCCCCGGTACACCACGGTGTCGATGACGTTCTTGGCCTTGTATTTTTCCTCGCGTGTCAGTACCACGTAAAGCATCTCGCGCGCGGGACGCATCACGGCGTAGTTGCCGGCGCGCCGGACGACCTGGACAACGACCAGCACGGCCAGAACCGGAAACAGCGCAAGCGCGGCAAAGCCGGCACCGAGAAGCAGCGGAATCAGCGCCAGCGTCATTCCCAGACCGAACCATTTCACCAACCGGCTGGTGAGCAGGGTCTGACCGAGCAAGGTCAAAGTGTTCACCGCGAAATCGATACCGGCAAACACAGCGACACGCGTGGCCGAGTCGGCAAAGGCGTCCTTCACGATTTGTGCCTGCTGAAAATACAAGAAGGTGGAGAGCGTGGTGTACAGCAGGATCAAACCCGCAATACCGAGCAGGTACGGCGAGCGCATCATCAGCCGGATACCGTCGAAGAGGCCGCCGCCCATTGCCACGTCGTCTTCCCGACCGCCGGGTTCACGACCCGTTCGATCGCGTCGCCACGCGAGCAGACGCGCAATACAGACCAATGCAAGCACGAGCAGCGCTGCCGAGATCAATAGCAGCTGCCCGGTGCCGATCTCGCGCACCAGGATCGCGGTGACCGCCGGGCCCGCAATCGCGCCCACGGTGCCCCCGGCCGCGATGATGCCGAACAGACGCTTGGCCTGCTCGTCGCGATACAGGTCCGCCATGAAACTCCAGAACACCGAGACGACGAACAGATTGAATACGCTGAGCCAGATGAAGAAGGCGATCGCCACCGTGCGCGCGCCGGGCCAGGCGACGAACAAGCCGTGGAACACGAGAATGTTGGCGATGAAAAACAGGTAGGCGACCGGCAGGAATTGCCGACGCGGATAGCGCGAAGTGAGCCATCCAAATAGCGGAACGATCGCCAGCATCGCGATCAGCGTGCCGGTGAATAGCCACTGCAACTGGTCCACGCCGGCGATAACGCCCATCTCATCGCGGATTGGACGCAGGATGTAATAGCTGCCGAGCAGGGCGAAGAAATATACAAACGACCAAGCGACCGCACGGCCTTCACCCGGTCGGATGTCGAGCATGCGCGTTGGGACAGTGATTGGCATCGAGTCGTCTTTGGCCAGATTGTTTCCAGTGTAGTGTTTCGCGCGCTTTGGCGCCCAAGCGGCGAGCCACGGGGGAAGAAATTCCGCGCTTAGCGGAACGTGCCTACTGGCGCGGTGATGGCCAATCCAAGCGTGGGCCCCGGGTGTCGGCCTGCGCCGGAATGAAGTGCGGACCCGGTTGCTCCATGCAGCGATTACCTTCGTCGCACTGGAGAAGGCGCATCGATGCGGCCATCAAAATGCTCCCTGACCCCGTTGGCCGCTGGATGCTGCGCAAATTGACCGCGCAGCGCCGGCCGGTTCTATGATAGTCGCGTGAAGACAAACGGCACACAATGCGCTAATATCGACACATGAAGCCGATGACGTGGAATGCTGAAAAAAACGCCTTGCTGAAGGCCGAGAGAGGGGTTTCGTTCGAGGATGTGGTTTTCCATATCATGGCTGGCGATATCCTCGATACGTTAGATCACCCTAATCAAGAGCGGTATCCCGGGCAGCAAGTCCACGTCATTGTTATCGAGGAATACGTATACCTCGTCCCGTTTGTCGAGTCGGATGAAGAGGTATTCCTAAAAACCATCATTCCCAGCCGCAAAGCGACGAAGAGTTACTTGGGTGAAGGCAAATGAGCAAACTATCGAGTGAAGAACGCGAGGTTCTGGAAGCGTTCGATAATGGCAAGTTAAAGCGGTCTAAGAACGCAGCAGACACGCAAAAGCGGCACAAAGAGTATGCGGAAGCCATGTTCAGGAAAGATGCACGAATCAACATCAGGCTTTCGTCAAAAGATCTGCGAGGGTTGCAGAAGCGAGCTTTGGCGGAAGGCATCCCTTATCAAACTCTGGTCGCCAGCATTCTGCATAAGTACCTGGAAGGTCGACTGCACGAAAACAAGGGCTGACGACCAAGGTTAGATTGTGCGAAGCGACGATCTGAACCGTTTGTTGGACAAAACCGGTTTCCGTCGCGCGAACGAGGTCGCGTCTCGGTACGGACAATCCCGTCAAGCACGGGCATGCGAGACAGGTGGCAGATTGGCCCTGTTCGACGTTTCGCAATGCGGTGGAGGTGGCCGTGTGCCCGCACGATTTGCCGGATCGCGTCGATGCTGATTCCGTAGGGAAACTGGAATTACGTTCGGTGCAATACCCTTCCGTTGATGCCCCATTCGCACTACCACATTCGCTCGATCGGCAGTTTTATAGGGCGGACAAGTAAAGCGCCTTCTGCCGTATGGTGGCTTTTAACGATTGCATGCGGCGGATTACGCTGCGCTGATCCGCCCTACGCGGGTCGCATGCCCGCCTACAACATCCACTCGATCGGCAGCCTCGCCATGAGGTTCACGGCTACGCGCAGTGGCAGGCTGGTTTTGGGTTCGGTGCGGTGGTTCAGTTCGCCCTTGTCGTCGTCGTGCTCGGTCCATTCGATGTGGCGCCCGTCATCAGCCAGTCGGGGGGCGTAGGCGATTGCGCCGACCTTCTCGTCGAGATAGTCGGCAATCGCGCCGGCAAGGCGGGGGCTTTCGATGAGCAGGCCCATTTCGGTATTGAGGCGTACCGAACGCGGGTCCATGTTGAATGAGCCGACGAACACGCGCTTGCGGTCGAAGGCGTAGATCTTGGCGTGCAGGCTCGATGCGGAACGGCTGCCGCCGCCGCGGCGGGCGGCTTTGATGAGGGCGTTTTTCGAGTCGTCGTGGCCGCCTTCGGCCTTGAGTTCAAACAGGCTGACGTTGCCGCGCAGCAGCGTTGTGCGGCGCCGGGCATAGCCGGCGTGTACCGCGGCGACGTCGGTGGCGGCAAGTGAGTTGGTGAGCACGCGCACCGGGGTGCCGTTTCCGGGAAACCGGGACAGCCAGCCGGCGCCACGCTTGCCGGTGACGAAATACGGTGACACCACGTCCACGCACTGCTCGGCCTCGCGAAACAGCGCCTCCACCCGGTTGACCATAAGCGCGCTGCGATCGACGCGCTCGAGCACTTTGCCGGGTTCGTCGTGGAACAGCTTGATCGGCACCCACTCCATGCTCAGATCGCCGGCCAGCAACTCGTCCATCATCTTTGTCGACTCGATGTCCTCGAGATATTCGGCGGCGTCCGGCGTGTCACGGATTTCGCGCAGGCGCCGCTGGAGGGCGTCGCGGCTTGCCTCGGTCGGCGGATCAGTCAATATTTGCACTGGATAGGCCGAGGCGCTGTTCCAGAAGCTGTCGAAGGCGCGCGACACCTCGTCGACCACCGTGCCGACCGCGAGAATGTCGAGATCGGCGAAGGCCATTCCTGCGGTGGCGCCAAAATATTCGTTGCCGATGTTGCGCCCTCCGACAATGGTCGCCTGGCTGTCGGCGGTGAACGACTTGTTGTGCATGCGCCGGTTAAGGCGAAAAAAGTCGGTGAAGTAGCCCAGCACACGGAAGCGCCGGTCGGGGAACGGGTTGAATACACGCACCTCGAAATTGCGGTGGCAGTCGAGCGCGGCGAGTGTCGCATCCATGCCCTTGGTATCGCCGTCGTCGAGCAACAGGCGCACCCGCACGCCGCGTTCGGCCGCGCGCCACAGGGTTTCGAGCAGCAGCCATCCGGTTGTGTCGTCGCCCCAACTGTAATACTGGATATCGAGCGAACGCTCGGCCGCCTCTGCGAGCAGCGCGCGTGCTGCGAAGGCTTCGTGCGGATCGTTGATCGCATGAAAGCCGCTGGTGCCGGGTGCGGCATCCTCGGGCGCGCGAGCGACCTTGCCCAGCGCAGTGTCGACGGTATCGGTGAACGCCTGCGTCTCTTCGCGCCCGCGCAGCGGCGGGAGGCGATCATGGTGCGAATGCTTCGACGGGCCCAAGGACGGCACGAGCATGGACTTGGGCAGTTCATCCTTCATCGTCGTCTTTTCTCTCCAGGTGGATCGTGCCGGCGATTGTGTAGAACGATCTTACGTCATCGCGCTGGGGCGCTGGGGGTGCGATTCGCCGCACCACAATTGACATGACAGCAGACCGGTCGTTCGCCGCGAGCTCTCACCCCACCCCCTTGGCCGGCAGGCGCGGGGCTTTCCGCGCCTGCGTGAAACAGGTGTGCCGCGGCTGTTCTTCTCCCCTCTCCCGCCGGGAGAGTGGCCGGGGGTGAGGGCGCGCACACGAGTCAAAGACGACACGCCGGCACGCACATGCGATTGCCCGCGCACCAAAACCATCGCCGCCCCCGATCCCGCTTCCGGCCTCCTGCCTCCCGCGTGAACAACGCCAATTTACTCCGCCTTATCAGTCGCTGCACTGCAGCGCTGGCGGGCTACTCTGCCTGGACGTTGTAAACCGCGCCGAGGCGCCTGATGTCCCGTTTCGTCTTGTTCATCGTATGTCTGCTGCCGCTGCACGGCTTCAGCGCCACGCCGTCACCGGCGCCGGCGGTGCCTTCCGCCGGCAGCGATCTGGTCGGTTCGCTGGGCCAGATGATATTCGGGCTGACGGTGGTCGTCGGCGTGTTGCTGCTCTGCCTGTGGCTGCTTAAACGGGTGACCGCGCCGCGTGGCAGTGCGCGTGGCTTGCGCGTGCTGGGTGCGGCGCCCGTCGGCCCGCGCGAGCGCGTCGTGCTGGTCGAGGTCGGCGGCAAGGTGCTCGTGCTGGGGGTCGCGCCGGGGCGCGTAAATACGCTCGACACGCTGCAGCCGGACCAACTCGCCGCGCTGCACACGGCCGCCGAGGCGGCCGCGCCGGACGGTTTCGCGGGGCGGCTAAAATCCTTCATGGAGACACGCAAGCATGCGTGATGCGCCGCGGGTGCTGCGTGTCCTCTGTGTTCTGGCGCTGCTGTTGCCTCAACTCGCGCTGGCGCAGGCGGTGCCGGCAATCACCGGTACGCCCGCGGCCGACGGCGGCACGACCTACAGCCTCAGCGTACAGACGCTCGTACTGCTCACCTCGCTGACCTTTCTGCCCGCGGTGGTGCTCATGATGAGCAGCTTCACGCGCCTGGTGATCGTCTTTTCGCTGCTGCGCACCGCGCTTGGCACGCAAACCTCGCCGCCCAATCAAATCCTCGTCGGCCTCGCCCTGTTCCTCAGCTTCTTCATCATGTCGCCGGTCATCGATCAGGTCTACAGGGAGGCCTATCTGCCCCTTACCGACGGCGCGATCAGCACCGAACTGGCTGCCGAGCGCGCCGCCACGCCGGTCAAGGCCTTCATGCTCAAGCAGGTGCGCGAACCCGACCTGTCGCTGTTCGCCGAGCTGGCCCAGGTACCGCCAGTGGCAGCCGCCGACGACTTGCCGATGCGGGTAATCGTGCCCGCTTTTGTCACCTCGGAACTCAAGACGGCGTTCCAGATCGGTTTCATCGTGTTCATCCCGTTTCTCATCATCGACATGCTGGTTGCCTCGGTGCTGATGTCGATGGGCATGATGATGATGTCGCCGGTGATCGTTTCGCTGCCTTTCAAGATCATGCTGTTCGTGCTGGTCGACGGCTGGACGCTGCTGATCGGTTCGCTCGTGCAGAGCTTCGTGCCATGAGGAGTGCCCCATGACCCCGACCACCGTCATCGATATCGGCCGGCAGGCCGTCGAAGTGACCCTGATGGTCGCCGCGCCGCTGTTCATCGCCGCGCTGGTCACCGGCCTGCTGGTGAGCATCTTCCAGGCGGCCACGCAGATCAACGAAATGACGTTGTCTTTCGTGCCGAAGATCATCGCCATCTTCGTCACTCTGGTGATCGCCGGACCGTGGATGATCACCCTGCTGACCGACTTCATCCGCCGTTTGTGGGAAGCCATCCCCACGCTGATCGGTTAGGGCGGATGAGTCGAACGCCTCATCCGCCGAACGAAGATGTCATCGGGCGGAACGCACTTCGACTGGCCGCAGGGCCGGATTCGTCCGGCCATTGGTGGCTGCCACGGCACCCCCTCCGGATCGAGAAGCCGACGTCCGGCTGTACCGGCGTGCCCTCACCCCAACCCCTCTCCCGGGAGGAGAGGGGCTTTTTTGCGCGCCGGCTTTGCGTTGCGTTGCGGGGTTTGCTCCCCTCTCCCCGCGGGAGAGAGGCCGGGGGTGAGGGAACGGCGGCGCAACGTTCGACAGGCTTTATTGGGCAGACGAAGGAAACCCACCATCCCGATGGTCACAATATGTTGGGCTTCGCTGCGCTCTGCCCAACCTACCCGACTGACGGCCGGAGCACGCCGTGTTCGAAGTCACCAGCGCCGAACTGAACGCCTGGATCGCGGGCCTCATGTTGCCGCTGGCGCGCATCCTCGGCATGGTGAGCGCAGCGCCGCTGTTCTCCAACCGCGCCGCGCCGGCGCGGGTGCGCCTTGCAATCGGTTTGGCGCTGGCGATCGGTATTGTTCCCGCGCTGCCGCCCTTGCCGCCGATAGATCCGGGCTCGGGGCTCGGCCTCGCGGTTTTCGCGCAGCAGATGCTGATCGGCGTGGTGATCGGCTTCATCATGCGGCTTGTGTTCGCCGCGGTCGACCTGGCCGGCGAACTGATCGGCCTGCAGATGGGCCTCGGTTTTGCGACCTTTTTCGACCCGCAATCGGGTGGGCAGACGGCAGTGGTGGCGGAGTTTCTCGACCTGCTCGCCACGCTCGTGTTCCTCGCCCTGAATGGCCATCTGCTGATGGTCGAGGTGCTGGTGCGCAGCTTCGAATGGTTGCCGGTGCGCGAGGCGCCGCTCGAGGGCGGCGGCTGGGGCGTTGCCGCCGCGTATGGCGCGCTGATGTTTGCCACCGGATTGCTGCTGTCATTGCCGCTCATCGCCGCCTTGCTGATCACCAACGTGGCGATGGGCATCCTCACGCGCGCCGCCCCGCAGATCAACCTGTTCGCGGTCGGTTTCCCGATCACCATGACGGCCGGTTTCGTAGTGATCGTGCTCACGCTCGAAGCCTTCGCACCGGTCATGGGGCATTTCTACGATCAGGGCTTCGAGGCGATCGCCACCGTGGTAGAGGCGCTGGAGGACGGCCAGGTCAAATAGCGCCGCTTGACGTTCCGGGCGTGAGAGGCCGGATGAAATTGGCCCTACGGACCGTGTGCCAGCGCGCGTTCCCAAGGACAGGCGCCTCGAGTTTCAGGTCAGATAGCGCGCCGCCCATGCCGCGATCACGCGCGCAACATACACCGCATCGGCGCGCGCGCTGAGCAGATGATCGGCGCCATCGAGGCTGACGAAGCTCTTCGGGTGTTTCGCCCAGCCATATATACGCGCGGCGTTTTCAAGTTCCACCGTCGCATCCTGCGGCGAATGGAAGACCAGCAAGGCCTTGCGCAGACCGGCGACGGCGCGCTCCAGATTGGCCTCGGCGATGTCTTCGAGAAACTGCTTCTTGATGTTGAAGCTCCGCCCGGCCAGTTGCACCGTCGCTTCGCCCTCGCGCTCGATGGTCTCGCGATCCTCATCGAAGTGATGCGCGACATGCGCCGGATCGGCCGGCGCGCCGATCGTGCACACCGCCTTCACGCCGTCGATTTTCGCCGCCGCCGAGAGCACCGCCGCGCCGCCGAGCGAATGGCCGATGAGAATGGCCGGCGCGCCCATCGTCTCGCGCATGTAGTCACCCGCGGCAACCAGATCGTCCACATTGGACGAAAAGTTGGTATTGGCGAAGTCACCCTCGCTCGCCCCCAGCCCGGTGAAATCGAAACGCAGCACGGCGATGCCCTGTTCGGTCAGCCCTTCGGCAATGCGCGCGGCCGCGAACACGTCTTTTGAGCAGGTAAAGCAGTGGGCGAACAGCGCGCAGGCTACCGGTTCGCCGTCGGGGGCATCGAGCCGCGCCGCAAGGTCGCTGCCAAACGCACCGGGAAAGGTGATTTTTTCGCTTTTCATAGGGTTCTCCTGATGGCCGGCGCCCTCATTCCGGCAGCTTGTGGCCCACGTCGGCATCTTCGTCAAGCGCGAAATCGCCGCGATGGAAGGCTTCGAGCACCGCGTGCGCGCGCTCCACGTACGTTTCCGGCACCAGCACGCGCGCGCCGCCCACGGCGACAGCAATCAGCGAATGCGTCTGCACCAGATTGGCGTCGGCCACTATCGCCGGTAGACCCGAGGCCTTGAGGCAGGAACACAACAGGTGCGCTTCGGTCGGATCGAGACAGCGCGCCACCAGTTGCCAGTCGCCTTCGTATTCATCCATCGGATCTCCTCCCGTTTTGTATTTTGCGAAGGGTTGACCGGCGAACGCTTCAAGCGTTGCTCAAATCGAACCAGGGCCGCAGGCGCACGCCGATCCAGGTGCCGGGAATCGCGCAGGCGATCCACAACCAGCCATGCAGGCTGGTCGACGCCACACCGGAAAAAAAGGCGCCGATATTGCAGCCGAAGGCAATGCGCGCGCCGTAGCCCATGAGCAGCCCGCCGAGCAACGCGGCAAGTAGCGAGCGCAGCGGCACGGCGAGGCGCGGACGGTAGCGACCGGCCAGCGCCGCAGCCAGCATGGCGCCAAGCAGCAGACCGAAATCCATCACCGAGGTGTTGTCGGCCAGCACGCTCCCATCGAGCGCCGCCTGCGTGAAGCCGCCCTGCCAGAATGGCGCACTGGCCGCATCCCACCCCAGCAGCGTCGCCGCCTTGGCACCCCACAGCGTGAACGCCCAGGTAATCGTCCACGGGTGACCGGCCACTGCGAGCGTCGCGAAATTGAGCAGCGCAAGCACCAGCGCGCCAACAAATATCGGCCACGGCCCGCGCAGCCAGTGCGTGCGTCGAACACCGTGAGGCGCGGTGTCGGCGCGCGCAAAGATAAGGTAAGCCACGCCCAGCACGGCCAGTTGCAGCGCCGTCGCCAGCGGCCAGCCGAGCGCCTCGCCCAGCACCAGCGCCCGCACCCCGGGCAGCGCCTGCCACCAGCCCATGTGCAAGCTTGCCCAGAACGACCCGGCGACGAACGCAAGCAACGTGATCGCCATGCGGGCGTTGCCACCGCCAGCGGTGTAGAGCGTGCCCGATCCGCAGCCGCCGCCCAGCTGCATGCCCAGCCCGAACAGGAAGGCGCCGGCGACCGCGCGGCCGAACACCTCGCCGTCGGCCAGCGCGGGCGCGAACAACACCGTGGCAACCGCCAGCATGAGCAGCTGAGCGCGCACGCCGACCAGTTCGCGGCGCAACACTGCGGCGCGATACATCGAGGCGAATCCGAACGCGGCATGGAACAGCGTGAGCCCGAGCAAGGCGCCGAGCAGCGGCAACGCCGCCATGCGCGCATCGACGGCCAACGACAGCGCGGCGATCAGCGCCAGCGCCACGCCGACCACCGGCCACTGGATCGGGGCGGCCGCGTCGCGCACCGAAGCGGCGCGTTCAGGGCGCGACGGCATCCTCGACGATTCCGGCAATGACCGGGTCGAGTTCGGCCGCAAGCGCATCGAGCGCTTCGCTGCCGTAGGGCGCAAACACCGCACTCGGCGTGCGATAGCTCACCGCCGCACGCCCGTCCGGCGATTCGGTGACATACAGGCGCAAGGGCGCTTCGATGCCGGCCGGCACACTCGCTTCGAGCATGCGCACTGCGTAATCGTTGCGAAACACCATCAGCACCGCGTTGCCCGGAATCGTCACGCCGCGCGACGCGGCCCCGGCACTCGCGCTGGCCTGCGCGACGAGGCCCATCTTGTGACTGGCGATCGCCGCCTCGAGCCGCGACACCAGCGTGCTGAAATCGTGCGGGCTGTCGACGCGCACGGTGTCGGGCGGCGCAGCGCCCGCAGGCGCGGCGAACAGGGCGAACAAGCAAAAGAAGACGGCGGCAATCTTGGGCACGGTGTCACTCCATTGACGTTCGGCGCACGCCCGCGGCGTGCCTCCACTTAAAACAGACCGCGCGCCACCTGCCCGGCTTACACCAACGCAACGCCCGCGGATCATTGCGGCAACGTGAACCCCAACAGCATTGCGGCTTCGCGCACGCGCTTTATGCTCCTGGTACGCGTCAGCAAAAAGTTCATGCGCGCTGGCGCCGCGCGCGTCAGTCCAGCAATGCGCCCTGAATCGCCGCCCAGGCACGCGCCATGTCATCGTCAGTGGTGCTTGCATTGCTTACCGCGCCGCGGATGGCGGGCACGCCAAAGAGCACGGTCGGCGTGAGGAAAACCTCGCCCGAGGCGTTGATGCGTTCGCGAAACGGCTCCACCGCCGCGCCCTCGCCGTCCTGCAGCGTGAAGCAAAAACCGTTGAGGCGCACCGGCGCGAGCAGGCGCAAATGCTTGCTGGCCGCAATCTGCTCACCGAGCCAGCGGGCCTGCGCGCAATTGCGTTCGACGATCGCCGCGTAACCCGCGCGGCCATAGGCGGTGAGCGTGAACCAGGCCGGCAGGGCGCGCAGGCGGCGGGAATTCTCGGGGGTGAGATGAAGGAAGTTGCCGGGCTCGATGTCGCTGCGCAGATAACTCGCCTGATTGCGGAATACCTGCGCCTGGAGCGCGAGGTGCGGCGTCAGCGCGACCGCCGAATCGTAGGGCACGTTGAGCCACTTGTGGCAATCGACGGTGATCGAATCGGCGCGCTCCCAGCCGGCGAGCAGCGGGCGGTACGTCTGGCTGGCCGCGGCGATGCCAGCGAAGGCGGCGTCGACATGCAACCAGAAATCGAAGCGTTGCTTGAGTGCAA
>CBDULG010000058.1:0-13070 GCA_965367985.1 uncultured Rhodocyclaceae bacterium | reverse complement strand
TCAGCGTCGACTCGACGCAGGTATCGATCACGCCGGACAAGAAAGACATCTACATTACGGTCAGTGTCACCGAGGGCGAAAAGTACACTGTGTCCGGGGTAAAGCTCACCGGCGACCTGATATTGCCCGAAGAGGTCTATCGAGAAATTGTCACGGTCAAGCCGGGTGACGTGTTCTCGCGCAAGGCGCTGACCGAGACCAACAAGGCGATTACCGATCGGCTGGGCAACGAGGGCTACGCCTTCGCCAACGTCAATGCCGCGCCGGAAGTGGATCGAGAGAACCAGAAGGTGGCGTTCACGATCTTCGTCGATCCCGGCAAGCGGGTTTACGTAAGGCGAATCGATATTGCGGGCAACGACCGAACACGCGACGCCGTGATTCGTCGCGAGCTGCGTCAGATGGAGAGCGCCTGGTACGACGGTGAAAAGATCAATCAGTCCAAGACGCGTCTCGACCGGCTGGGTTTCTTTGACGAAGTGGCAGTGCAGACGCCGGCGGTAGCAGGTACGACCGACCAGGTGGACCTGACCTTCAATGTCAAGGAACGCCAGACCGGCAACCTGACGCTCGGTGTCGGTTTTTCGAGTTCCGAGAGCATCGTCCTCTCTGCTGCCGTGTCACAGCAGAACCTGTTTGGTACCGGCAACGCGCTGACCTTTCAGATCAACACCAGCAACACCAACAAGACCTATTCGCTGTCCTACACCGACCCGTATTACACGGTCGACGGTGTCAGCCGCGGATTCGATGCGTATCATCGCACCTACGACGCCGATGCCCTCGACGTGGCGCGCTACAAGACGACGTCAAGCGGCCTCGGAATCCGGTATGGCGTACCCGTGGCGGAAGAGGATCGCATCAACTTCGGCCTCGCAGTCGACCGCACCAAGGTCACCACCTTTGATGATAGTCCAGTCCAATACACGGATTTCGTCGACGCGTTCGGCAACGTCGCGACCAGTCTGCTGGCATCGGTGGGTTGGTCTCGCGATAGCCGAGACAGCTTTCTCTATCCACGCGAAGGCATGTACCAGCGCGTCTTCCTGGAAGTGGCGATCCCGCCGATGGAGATCAGGTACGCCAAGGCCTCCTACCAGCACCAATATTGGTTGCCGATTGCGCAGAATTCTGCGCTCATGCTCAACGGTGAACTTGGCTGGGCGCACGGCTATGGCGGCAAGCCGCTACCGTTCTTCAAGAATTTTTACGCGGGCGGCATCGGATCGGTGCGCGGCTACGAACAAAGCTCGCTTGGTCCGCGGATCGTCAATACGGATGGCAGTCTGGATTCGATCGGCGGCAACCGGCGTCTCATCGCGAACGCCGAGTATTATTTCCCGCTGCCGGGCACGGGCCAGGATCGTAGTTTCCGCATGTCCACGTTCCTCGATGCCGGCCAGGTTTGGGGTGTGGATGAAAAGTTTGAACTGAGCGAGCTGCGGTATAGTGCCGGTTTGGCGTTCTCGTGGAGTTCGCCGGTCGGACCGCTCAAACTGAGCATGGGTTGGCCGCTGAACAAGGACGACACGGATCAGACCGAGCGCTTCCAGTTCCAGCTCGGTACGGTGTTCTGACATCATCGGATTCTCATTTCGGAGGTACGAGTGAAGTTATCCCATCTCGCGCTGGTTGCCGGTACGCTGATTGCGCTGGCCACTCCCGCAGCACACGCCGAAACACGCATCGGGTTCGTGAACTCGGATCGGGTCATGCGCGAATCGGCACCGGCTGTGACGGCGCAAAAACGACTCGAAAAGGAGTTCGCCAAACGCGACGGCGAACTTCAAAACATGGCGAAAGAGCTGCAGGCGATGCAGGCCGATCTCGAGAAGAACAGCCTGACCATGTCCGATACCGATCGCCGCACCAAGGAGCGTGAATTCGGCGATCTGAACCGTGAATTCCAGCGGCGCCAGCGTGAGTTCCGCGAAGATCTGAATCAGCGCCGGAACGAAGAGCTGGCTGCCGTGCTCGACCGCGCGAACAAGGCTGTCAAGCAGATCGCTGAATCGGAAAAGTATGACATCATCTTCCAGGAAGCCGTCTACGCCAGTCCGCAGATCGACCTGACAGACCGGGTCATCAAGGCGCTTGGCCAAAGCCAGTGATCTGACGCGGGGGCGCCAGCTTGTTTTCCCTCGGGGAGATCGTCAAACAACTCGGTGGCCAGCTCCGCGGTGATCCGGCGATCGTCGTTCACGGCCTCGCGCCGCTCGACGAAGCAACCGCCGGCCAGATCAGCTTCCTCGCCAACCCGAAGTACCGTCGCCAACTCGACAGCACACTTGCGTCCGCGGTGATCGTTGCCGCCGACGCCTCATGTGTGCCCGGCCGTGCTTACATCATCACCGACGATCCCTACCTGTATTTTGCGCGGGTCGCCCGGTTGTTGAATCCCGCGCCGGTTCCACGGCCGGGAATTCATGCTGACGCAAGCGTCGCACCGCCGATTCCGGCAAGCGTTGAAGTTGCCGCGGGCGCGATTATCGAGGCCGGCGTGGAAATCGGCGAAGACGCGGTGATCGGCCCGGGTTGTGTTGTGGGTTCGGGCGCGCGGATCGGGCAGAGGACACGTCTGGCGGCCAATGCAGTGATTTATCCCGACGTCTGGATTGGCGATGACTGCATGATTCACTCGGGCGTGGTGATTGGTGCAGATGGTTTCGGCTTCGCGCGAACAGCCGACGGGGCGTGGGTGAAGATTCCCCAGACCGGTCGCGTGATTATTGGCAACGACGTTGAAATCGGCGCAAACACCACCATCGATCGCGGCGCGATAGATGACACCGTCATTGGTGACGGTGTCAAACTCGATAACCAGATCCAGATCGGTCACAACGTGCGCATCGGTGAGAACACTGCGGTTGCGGGCTGTGTGGGGATTGCCGGAAGCACGCGCATCGGCCGACGCTGCATGATCGGAGGGCAGGCGGGCATTATTGGCCACCTATCGATTGCCGACGACGTGGTAATTTCGGCAGGAACGCTGGTGACGAAATCGATTCGGCAGCCCGGTGTTTACACAGCAAATCTACCGCAGCAAACTCATGCTGAATGGGTCAGGAATTTCTCGCATCTGCGCCACCTCAATAATATGGCCGCGAGAATTCGCGAGCTTGAACACCGCCTGGAAAAGGGAGCCACCGACTCGTGAGCACGCTCGACATCACTGAAATCCTCAAGTACCTGCCGCATCGCTATCCGTTTCTTCTGGTCGACCGGGTCGTCGAAATCGAGGAGGGCAAGCGGATTGTCGCGCTCAAGAACGTCACCATGAACGAGCCATTCTTCCCCGGCCATTTTCCGCATCACCCGGTCATGCCGGGGGTCCTCATCGTCGAGGCGATGGCGCAGGCGGCGGCGGTGCTGTCGTTCAAAAGCATGGGAAAGGTGCCCGACGAGAATCAGGTGGTGTATTTCGCGGGAATCGACAAAGTGCGCTTCAAGCGGCCCGTCATGCCGGGTGACCAGTTGCTGATGGAAGTGGAAATCACCGCCAGCAAGCGCAACATTTACAAGTACCTCGGCGTGGCGCGGGTCGATGGGGAGGTGGCGGCGGAGGCTGAGCTCATGTGTGCTCTGAAGAACCTGTGATGATTCATCCGACGGCCATCGTCCACCCCGACGCATCGCTCGATGCCGACGTCAGCGTCGGCGCATATTCACTTATCGGCCCGCAGGTGAAAATTGCTTCGGGAACGCGGATTGGCCCGCATGTGGTAATCGAGGGTGATACCAGCATCGGACGCGACAATCAGATTTTCCAGTTCTGTTCGATCGGTGCGATTCCGCAGGACAAGAAGCACGACGACGAGCCGACGCGCCTGGAGATCGGCGATCGCAACACGATCCGCGAATACTGCTCTTTCAACCTGGGCACGGCGCAGGATGTCGGGGTAACGCGTATTGGCAATGACAACTGGATCATGGCCTATGTGCATGTGGCGCACGATTGCCAGGTCGGCGATAACGCGACGTTTGCAAACAATGCGACCCTTGCAGGCCATGTCCACGTCGGCGACTGGGCGATCCTCGGCGGCTTCACCGGCGTGCATCAATTTGCCCGGGTGGGCGCGCACTCGTTTTGCGCGGTCGGTACCGTGCTTCTGCAGGATCTGCCGCCGTTCGTCACCGTTGCCGGCAATCCGGCGAAACCGCACGGAATCAACAGCGAGGGACTTCGCCGCCGCGGCTATTCAAGTGACGACATCATGAACATCAAACGTGCGTATCGCGCGCTCTATCGTTCCGGATTGTCGCTTGACGCGGCACGCGAGGCGGTCGGGGCGCTTGCGCAGAAATGCGCTGCGGTGCAGCCGTTCGCTGATTTCATCGCAGTGACTGATCGCGGCATCGTGCGCTAGGCGATGGCTGCTCGTGTCGCCATGGTGGCGGGTGAAACATCCGGGGACTTGCTCGCAAGTCATCTGATCAACGCGCTCAGGACCCATATTCCCGATCTCGTATGCGAAGGCATCGGCGGCCCGAAAATGGAGGCGGCGGGATTCGACGCGCTGTGGCAATGCGAACGCCTCGCCGTGCACGGCTACGTCGATGCCCTCAAGCGATATCGGGAACTGTCCAGGATTCGCAAGGCCTTGCTCAAGCGCCTGCTGGCGGATCCCCCGGACGTGTTTATCGGCGTCGATGCGCCGGATTTCAGCTTGTGGCTCGAGACGCGCCTGCGTGCCCGCGGCATTCCTACCATCCATTTTGTAAGTCCGTCGATCTGGGCGTGGCGCGGCGGGCGAATCAAAGGTATTCGCGCCGCGGTCGACCGCATGCTGTGTCTGTTGCCGTTCGAGCTCGAAATCTACGAGGCGGCGGGCGTGCCGGCGAGCTATGTCGGGCATCCTCTGGCGGACGTTCTGCCGATGGCGCCCGATCGCGCCGCGGCGCGCGAACGCCTGCAGTTGCGCCAAAGCACGCCGGTGTTCGCCTTGCTGCCTGGCAGCCGCCAATCCGAGGTACGCAATCTGGCACCGCTATTCATTCAGGCAGCGATGCGATTGAAGGAAAGGTACCCCGAGGCGCGCTTTCTGGTGCCGCTGGCGACTCGCGAAACGCATGAGATCTTTGATCATGCGATGTATGCCGCCGAGGTCGACGGGACGTCATTTCATCGTATGTTCGGCCACGCGATCGACGCCATGACGGCTGCCGACGTCGTCCTGGTCGCCAGCGGCACCGCCTCGCTCGAAGCGGCGCTGCTCAAGCGGCCGATGGTGATCACCTATCGCATGGGCAGCTGGCAGTTCGATCTCATGAAACGCATGGCGTATTTGCCGTGGGTCGGTTTGCCGAACATCCTGTGCCGCGACATGGTTGTGCCGGAGTTCCTGCAGGATGACGCGACGCCCGAGGGGCTAGCCAATGCGCTGGAACGCTGGCTGCTCGACGCAGACGCGCGTGCTGAACTCGAAGCGCGATTTGTCGACATGCATCACTGCCTTCGCCAGGACACTGCCCGGCAGGCCGCAGAGGTGATTCTTCCCGTGCTGGGCGAGCGCCGGCAAGATGCCTGAGTTGCTTCGTGTCTGCGGCGTCGACGAGGCCGGCCGCGGCCCCTTGTGTGGTCCTGTGGTTGCTGCGGCGGTGGTCCTCGATCCAGCCCGGCCGATCGATGGCCTCGACGATTCCAAGAAGCTGAGCGCGCAGCGGCGCGAACAACTTGCGCCAATCATTCGCGAGCGTTCGCTGGCATGGGCGGTTGCTCACGCCACGGTCGACGAAATCGATCAACTCAATATTCTGCAAGCCACCATGCTGGCGATGAGTCGCGCCGTGGCGAAACTTGCGCTGCCCCCGGACGAAGTTCGGGTGGATGGCAACCGTTGTCCCGATGTGCCCTATCCCGTGTACGCCATCATCAAGGGCGACGCGAGCGAGCCATCGATATCGGCAGCGTCGATCCTCGCCAAGACTTCGCGTGACGCGATCATGTGTGCGCTTCATGCCGACTATCCGCACTATGGACTTGCGGCCCACAAAGGCTATCCGACGCCGGCACATCTCGCCGCGATAAGGCGATACGGTGTCGCGGTGTTTTATCGCAAGAGTTTTGCGCCGGTGCGCGCGATCGTCGAAAACCCGCCGCTATTCGAGGAGTGAGGCATGGCGTGGCTGCATTTTCTGCTGTTCGTTCATCTGCTGGGCGTGATCGTCTGGGTGGGCGGCATGGCGTTCGCCTATCTGTGCCTGCGCCCGGCCGCCATGTCGCTCGAACCGCCGGCACGGCTGACGCTTTGGTCGGACGTCTTCAGCCAATTCTTTCCGCTGGTTTGGATATCGGTGGTGGCCATTGTCGGCTCCGGCATCGCGATGTTGCTCAGAGTCGGCTTTGCAAACGCACCGCAAGCGTGGCACGTCATGTTCGCGGTCGGCCTCGTGATGACCGGCATCTTTGTGTACGTGTGGTCGGTGCCGTGGCGCCGTCTGCGCAACGCGGTCGAGCAGCAGCAATGGCCGCAAGGCGCGTTAGCGCTCGGCCGAATACGACAGGGCGTTGCGGTCAATCTCCTTCTCGGCACCGTCAATGTCGCAGTCGCGACGATCGGACTCGCCGTGTGAAGCTGATTTCCTCGCGCAGCAATCCGCTGGTCAAGCGCGTCGCATCGTTGGCCCGATCGGGGCGCGAACGCAGAAAATCCGGTCAGACGGTACTCGATGGCGCGCACCTGATCGGCGCGGCGCTTGACGCTGGTGTGCCTATACTTTCCGTGCTGGTGAGCGAGCGCGGCATGCAGCGCAAAGAACATGACGCGCTGGTTTCGCGCGTGCCTGACAGGGCGGATATCGGACTGCTCACCGATGCGCTGTTCGATCAGCTCAGCCCGGTGGATACGCCAACCGGCATCCTGGCGCTCATCGATGTTCCCATGCAAAGCGCAACGAAGCATACGGGATCGGTGCTGGTGGTTGACGGCGTACAGGATGCCGGCAATCTCGGCACTTTGCTGCGAACCGCCGCGGCCGCCGGCCTTGAACAGGTCCTGCTCACTGCGGGCTGCGCCCAGGCGTGGTCACCGCGCGTTTTGCGTGGCGCCATGGGCGCACATTTCGTGCTGGGCATCAACGAAAACGCGGACGCAGCGGCGTTCCTTGGCGACTATGCGGGACAGTGCTGCGTCACCGCGCTCAGTGATGTTGCCGAAAGCGTGTTTGACGTGGACCTGCGCGGGGACGTGGCGTGGGTGTTTGGCGCCGAAGGCGCCGGCGTCAGCCCGGAATTGGCGCGGCTGGCGACTCGCCAGGTCAGGATCCCGATGCCGGGCCCGGTTGAATCGCTTAATGTCGCTGCCGCCGCTGCGGTGTGCCTGTTCGAGCAGGTTCGGCAACAGCGTTCGATGAGGTGACTGCCGTCCGGCGCCCGGTTCGACGACGGCGCGGTCCGAATATTTAGCAGCCCCTGCTACCTCGGTTGTTGAATGGGCGATCAACTGCGGTCTTGAGGTTCAACCCAAACGATTGTCCGCGAGATGATATTGCGGATCTTCAAGCAAGTTCACTTCCACCATGTCGCGCGCTTTGCCGAGCAGTTCCAGACAGTCGGGGCTGAGGTGGCGCAAATGCACGCGTTTGCCGAGCGCGCGATAGCGTTCTGCCAGTGTGTCGATTGCTTCGAGCGCGGAGTGATCCACGACCCGCGCGCGGCGGAAATCGACGACGACATCCTCGGGATCGCTGCGCGGCGTGAAGAGGCTCTGGAAATTCTGTGTCGATGCGAAGAACAGCGAGCCATCGACGGTGTAGATCTTCCAGCCGTACATTTCGGTGCTCACGTCGGCGCGGATTTCCTTGGCGTGCTGCCAGGCGAACACCAGCGCCGAAATGACCACGCCGAACAACACCGCGATCGCCAGATCGGTCATCACCGTGACCACGGTTACCGCGATGATCACGAAGGCGTCGTGCCGCGGCACCTTGCGCAGGACGCGCAGACTGGCCCATGCGAAGGTCTTCTCCGACACCACGAACATCAGCGCGATCAGCGCGGCGAGCGGAATTTTCTCGATCAAGGGCGATGCGAAGAGCACGAAACTGAGCAAAAAGGCCGCCGCGGCGATTCCCGACAGCCGGCGGCGGGCGCCGTTGTCGATGTTGATCATGCTCTGGCCGATCATTGCGCAACCGCCCATGCCGCCGAACAGGCCGGTCACCATGTTGGCGATGCCCTGGCCGACGCACTCGCGGTTCGGCTGGCCGCGCGTGTCGGTCATCTCGTCAATCAGATTGAGGGTCAGCAGTGATTCGATCAGGCCGATCGCGGCGAGAATCGCGCTGTACGGCAGGATGATGCGGAGGGTTTCCCAACTAAAGGGCACGGTCGGTAGATGAAAGCTCGGCAGGCCACCCTCGATGGATGCCAGATCGCCCACCGTGCGGGTATCGATGTTGCCGAAAATGACCACCAGCGAGACGATCACGATGCTCGCCAAAGACGACGGTACGGCGCGTGTGAGGCGCGGCAGCAAATAGATGATCGCCATCGCCAGCACGATCAGAATACCCATCGTCATCAGCTGGCCAGCGTCCAGCCATTGCATCGTGCCGTCTGGCGCGGCCAGTCGGAAGTGCACGAACTGCGACAGAAAAATGACGATCGCGAGTCCGTTCACGAATCCCAGCATTACCGGGTGCGGCACCATGCGGATGAATTTGCCGAACTTTAGGGCACCGAAGATCACTTGAAAGACGCCCATCAGGACGACTGCGGCGAACAAATATTCGACGCCGTGCGTTGCCACCAGCGCCACCATCACGACGGCGAGCGCACCGGTCGCACCGGAGATCATTCCCGGGCGGCCGCCGATGGCCGCAGTGATTAGACCCATCATGAATGCCGCGTAGAGGCCGGTAAGCGGATGAACGCCGGCGACGAACGCGAAGGCGATGGCCTCGGGCACGAGGGCGAGCGCTACGGTCAGGCCGCTGAGCAGGTTGGTCTTGATTTCCTGGGGTGTAAACACAGGGAGCACGAAATTCTCCGGGGGTTGCATCGAAGACGCGCCAAGCCTTTTCAGGCGGCGGCGACCTGCGCAGGCGACATCCGGTGTGCCGCTGCCAGCAGGCACTGCATTGTGCAGCTCGCGCAGATGCCGTCGATGCGGGGTTGGTCAGTTAGCATTTGTTATGTTGCACTGCACAAATTTTACCATGGCGATCGACCGCCGTGCACGGATTTTAGGCCTGGTGCGCGGTCGGAGGGTGCGTTCGCCAATCATTCGTCGATAAACGCGCGGATCAGCGCCGCACAATGCGCGGGTCGGCTGACGGTCGGCAGATGGCCCGCGTCATCAAATGTGCTCAGGCGCGCGTCTGGAATTGTTGCGGCCATCCAGCGTGCAGCGCCCTCGGGAACGATTGCGTCGTTGGCACCGTGCAACAGTCGAACCGGACACGCCAGCTCTTCGAGCTCCGTGCGCAGGTCGGTGCTGGCGAGTATCGCAAGCCCGTCGGCCAAGGGCGCGCGGTTCGCGTCGGTGATGCCGACCCGCGCCGCGTCGAGCACCCGCGCCACGTCCGGCTGCCGCACATCGCCCTCTGCGTAGCGCGTAATGAAGCGCGCTTGCGCCTGCGCGGGCGTGTCGAGAAAATCGTCTCGCAGGCGCGCCATGTGCGTCGCGTCGAGCGCGTCGCGCCAGTCGCCGTGCGCTACCGGACATGGACTGGCGCCGATGAGGACGAGCTTGGTGATGCGCTCGGGGTCGCGCAGCGCCAGTCGCATGGCAATGAGTGTGCCCAGCGAGCTGGCGCAAACTACGGTCGTCTTGGGCAGTTGTGCGCAAATCGCGTCGACCCATCCATCAAGCGTCGCAGCGGGCTGCACGCCCGTGCTGTCGTGGCCGGGAAGGGCTAGCGCGCGGGTGTCGATGCGCTCGCCCAGGGCGGCGAGCAATGGCGCCCAGATGGCCGGAGTCAGGCCCCAGCCGCCGATCAGTACAAGCGGTGCGCTCATTCGATCGCGTGCACGCAGCCACACGCGACGAAGTGGCGTGCGCGATGCATGACGGTCAGGGCCGCGAGTCGCTGGGGTGGTGGCATTGAATGTGTCCGTGCCAAGTGGTGATCGGGCCATCGTCCGCAATCGCCACCGCCCTGTCAATCAGGCGGTGCTTCCACCGCGCGGGAGGCGGCGCGTGGCATTTGCTACCATCGGCGCAACGTATCGATTGTTACCTCACAGGCTGCCCATGCTATTCGTGATTTCGCCCGCTAAATCGCTTGACTACGATTCGGCTGCGCCGACAGACAAATTCTCGCGACCACAGTTCCTCAGCCACGCCAAGGAACTCGTCAAGCGGTTGCGGGCGTTTACGCCGGCGCAGATCGCCAGCCTGATGCACATTTCGGACAAGCTGGCGACGCTCAATGTGGCGCGGTATGCCCAGTGGTCGCAGCGTTTCACTCCAGATAACGCCAAGGCCTGCGTGTTCGCTTTTAATGGCGATGTGTACGATGGCCTCGATGCCGGCACACTCGACACGGCGCAAATCGAATACGTGCAGAAGCATTTGCGGATCCTCTCGGGACTATACGGCGTGTTGCGACCGCTCGATCTCATGAAACCCTACAGACTGGAAATGGGCACGAAACTCGACACTACGCGCGGCGCGAATCTCTATGAATTCTGGGCCGACGTGCCGACCAAGGCACTCAACAAAGCGTTGTCGAAATCTGGCAATGCCGTGCTCGTCAATCTGGCCTCGGCGGAATATTTCAAGGTCGTGCGCACACGGGAAGTGAAAGCGCGCATCGTTACGCCGGTGTTCGAGGACTGGAGCGGCGGTCGCTACAAGGTGATCGGTTTTCATGCCAAGCGGGCGCGCGGGTCGATGGTGCGCTATGCCATCGACCATTGTGTCGAGAAGGTCGATGCGCTCAAGCAGTTCGACTACGGTGGTTACGCTCACGATACCGACGTTTCCACCGCGGATCGCTGGGTGTTCCGTCGCCGCCAGGAATCTCAATCAGAGGAAACGTCCGTATGAGCGTTAAAATCAGCCATACCTTCGATAGCGGCAGCGTCGAGGTGATCAGCGCCGACGCAGCCGAAAACATCCGTCTGCGGCTGCGATCCGACAATGCCGCTGCGTTCCGTCAGTGGTTCCACTTCCGCGTGCATCAGTGCGCCGGCGTGCGCCTGCGCATGGTGTTCGAAAATGCCGCCGAAGCCGCCTATCCGGACGGCTGGCCGGATTATCGCGCGGTGGCTTCGTATGACCGCAATCACTGGTTCCGTGTGCCCGGCACACGCTACGAGGATGGCCAGCTGATGATCGAGCACACACCCGAGCGCGACACCATCTACTATGCGTATTTCGCGCCCTATTCGTATGAGCGCCATCTCGATCTGCTCGCTTCTGCGGAGCTCTCGCCGTTTGCCAAGGTTTCCTGGTTGGGCGACTCGGTGGAAGGGCGCGCCATCGAAGCCGTGGTGGTGGGACGACCCGTGCCGGACCGGACGCCGGTTTGGATCATCGCGCGGCAACACCCTGGCGAAACGATGGCGGAATGGTTTGTCGAGGGCTTGCTCGAGCGGCTGCTTGACGGGGCCGATCCGGTCGCGCGGCGCATTCGCGAGCATGCCTGCCTGTACATCGTCCCCAACATGAACCCGGACGGCGCGGTGCACGGCAACTTGCGCACCAACGCCGCCGGCGCCAACCTCAATCGTGAATGGCGCGAACCGACGGCCGAGCGCAGCCCGGAAGTCTTTCACGTGCGCGAGCGGATGATCAAGACCGGTTGCGGACTCTTCCTCGATATCCACGGCGACGAATCGCTGCCCTACGTTTTCATCGACGGGTCAGAGATGGTGCCCGGCGTGCCTGATGCAATGCCAGCGCAGCAAAAGGCGTTTCTCGCGGCGCTGTGCGATGCCAGCCCTGATTTTCAGACCACCGAGGGGTACACCGCTGATCGATTTGGCGAAGAGATGCTGACGCTGGCGACCAAATGGGTGGCAGATCGTTTTGGTTGCGTATCACTTACGCTCGAAATGCCGTTCAAGGACAACGCGCTGTTGCCCGACGGGCAGACCGGATGGAGCAGCGCGCGCAGCAAGCGCCTGGGGGCGGCGATGCTTCATCCGATACTCAAGCACCTCGAATCGGCGTGAGTCGCCATCATGTCCAAGATCGTCACCCATCCTGCTGAGGCCGGCGCGGATGCGCGGATCGAAGCGCTCGAGTGCAAGCTCATGCATGCCGAAGACCAACTCGAGAGCCTGAATCTCGCGCTCTACCGCCAGCAACAAGTCATCGAAAGACTTCAGGCGCAGATCAAGGATATCAAGGCACTGGTAAGCGCGGGCGCAGCGAATGAAGGCAGCGCCAAAGACGAGATTCCGCCGCACTACTGAGTGGGAGGCGCAGCCACTCCTGCTACCGCCTTCAGAGGTTCGCTCAGGCGCTTGAAATCCCGCGGCGCGACATACTGCAGAACTTCCTTGCCCTCGCTGTCGATCACGATGTCCAGGCCCTTCTCGGGATAGAGCAGGTGCGTGTGCTTTGCGCTGGTCTGCACGCGCGAGGCCGGCGGGCCGAAACGTTCGACGACGGTGGTTTCATCGAGATGCACCGATGGAATGAAGTCGATCGCCATGATCGGCAGTTGCATCGCCGCTTGCAGGTCGGCGGGCAACAGCGTGCTCTTGCGCGTGGTCGATTGCATATACTCGGTTTTCGCGGCGCGCTGTCGCATGCCGGCAATCCGTTCTTCATCGGCCGACACGGTCAACACCAGTTTTCCGGTGACGAAGCCGAGGCGGGCGCTTGCCACGTAGGCTTCAAGAGTGCCCGTTTCTCCCGGCTGCGCGACGATTGCGACCTCGATGTCGGGCCCGTAGGCTGCCTTCGCCTCGGCCAGGGTGCTGCGGTTGAGCGTCAGCCCAAGCACACGGCTGTTGCCGTCGGGCAGCGCTTCCACGTTCCATGGCAGTCGTGCGTGCTGCTCGGCCAGATCCTCCGGCGCAGGGACGAACAGCATCGGCAAGACGATCGCAGCAACGATGAGCGAGAGCGTGGCGACGATCAACTTCATGGCACGTGGGGTCGGCTGCTTGG
>CBDULG010000057.1:0-13234 GCA_965367985.1 uncultured Rhodocyclaceae bacterium | reverse complement strand
GCAATGGGTACACGCGTCATCCGGCGCGGGCTGCTCCACCGCAGCCGTTCCACGATCTCGAGCCGCCGCCCCGGGTTTCGAACGCATGCGAAAGGCCTCGGTGGTCAATGACGCGAAGCGCGCGAAATTGCGGCCGGCAAGCGGTCAGTCGAGGTGGTCCGCGTCGTCACCCTGCGACACCGGCGCGCGCACCGCGGCACTCGCTTTCGTGGTGCTCGCCGGTGGCACCGGCGGCAAATCACAGGCTTCACGCAAGTGGTGGATTGCGCGCACCGCCGCCGCGGTCGACTCCAGCCAGTCGAGGCGCTGATCGTCGTCGGCGAACTCGGCATCTGGCGTCGTCCATGGGCCCATGGCCCGCTCCACCAATCCCTTGTAGGTTGCCGAGTCGTGCGCATCGAGCGCCTTTGCCCAGTTGTTGGGCCACAACTCCAGACCCAGTTCGAAGCCGGTCATCCACTCGTCACCCAGTCGTGCACCTTCAGACTCTTCATCGCTCGAGTAGCAGAACGGCTGCCAGCCATCCGAATCGCCGATCGTCGCGACCAGCTCATCGTGGTAGCGCAGTACCAGCGACAGCAGCCGCTGAACGCCGGCACCGGAAAGATCGACATTTTCCGCGGACCACACCGAAGGCAACCACTGCGCAGGGCGAAGCGGTTCGGGCGCGCTCAGAACGGCGGCAAGATAGCCATCAAGCATCTCGAGGCTCATGCAGTCTTCGGGCACCGAATCCGATACCAGCAGCGCTTCGAGCGCATCGAGCTCCGCCTCGCTGAGGCCTGTCGAATCCTTGGTAGGCTGGGTCATCCGGCTCTCCTTGGCAATAGTCGCCGCCGCAGGCAGCATGCCGCATTCATCGTGGTGTCGCAAGCGCTTTCAGGCCGCTGCGTCGAGGTCGATTTGCAGGCGGTAAAGCGTTTGCCCCGAGTCGCGATATTTTCGCTCGAAGGGCGTGAGCGGCGCCGCCGCTTCGAAGCACGCCCACGCCACCGGCCGCCCGGTGAGGCATTGCAGCGCACTGGCGAATTCGGCGATATAGACCCGCCAGTTGGTGCGGCACTCGAGGACGCCGCCGAGGCGGGGTAGGAACGGAAACACCGGGTGGGCGTGCCACCTGCGGCCAAGATGACCGATCTTTGGCCACGGGTTGGGATAAAGAATGAAATGCTGGGCGAGCCGCACGCCCGCGGCGTCGAGTAGCCGCCAGAAGTCCACCAGATCGGCGCGGACGAATACCATGTTGCGCGGAAGCAAGGCATCCGGGTAGGGCTTGCGCCGGGTTAGCCGGGATTCGGATTGGTCGACGCCGATCACCCAACTTTGCGGGTGGGCGCGCGCCAGTGCAATGGTGCTGTGGCCCACACCACAGCCGGCATCGAGGATGAGGGGCGCACGGCCGTCCCAGCCGGCCAGCGCCAGGTCGAAGGCGCGGCGATTGTAATCGGCAAAGGGCTTGCGAAAAGGCGCATCGCGGTGCTTGCGCACCAGCGCGCAGTCGCTCGTGAACATCGTCCTGCGCACTATCCGGAATGCGTGAATTGGCGTAACTCATGCAAGCAGGCGGTCAGGCCGCCGCGGCCTGCAGCAACCCTTCGGCGCGAAGCAGGGCATCGATGTGGCGTGCGTCCTTGAGCGGACGTACCCGATGGAAAAGCGTCTCCGCCTGCACAAATCGACGGCGCAGAAAATTCAGCCACTGTTTGAGCCGGCCGGGCGCGTGGCAGGGCGCCAGCTTCGCTCGCACGCGCGCCCAGAACCGGCCGATGGCCTGCGCCAGGATCAGCCAGTCTTTGTGCCGCGGATCGCCCGTTTCCCACTCGATGCCTGCACGGATGTCACGCGCCAGAAACGGATCGGCCACCGCGCCGCGGCCGAGCATCACGTCACTCACCCCGCTCTCCTCGCGGCAGCGGCGCCAATTGGCGACCGACCACACCTCACCGTTGGCCACCACGGGCACCTCCACAGCCTCGGCAATACGCGCCACCCACGCCCAGTGCGCCGGCGGCCGATAGCCGTCACGCTTGGTGCGTGCGTGCACCACGAGACGCTGTGCGCCGCCCTCGGCGAGGGCCTGAGCGCATTCGATGGCGCGCGTCGGCTCATTCACGCCGAGCCGCATCTTGGCGGTCAGCGGCACGCCGAAATCGGCGAGCGCGTCGCGCACGGCGCGCGTCACCGCGTACAGCGTTTCAGGTTCGTCGAGCAACACCGCACCGCCACGGTGACGATTGACGGTGGGCGCCGGACAGCCGAAGTTCAGGTCGATGCCGGCGGGCGACCATTGCGCGGCGGCCGCCGCATTGCGCGCCATCAGCGCGGCATCGCCGCCGAGCAACTGGAGTCGTACCGGTGTGCCGGCGGGCGTTTTTCCACCGTTGGCCAACTCGGGGCTGGTGCGAAAGAACGCGCGACGGGGCAATACCGTGTTGGATACGCGCACGAACTCGCTCACTGCAAGATCGTACCTCGACACTTGCGTGAGCACGTCGCGCATCACCTCGTCGGCCAACCCCTCCATCGGCGCCAGCAGCAGTTTCATCGCCATCCGTCGCGCACCCTGAGTGCGCATCGCGCGCGGGCGATCGGGCTTAACAGTAAAATGATCTTCCTCATTTCAATTCCATCCCGCTTCGCATGAATGATCCCGTCACGCTTTACCACAATCCGCGTTGCTCTAAGAGCCGCGCCGCACTTGCCTTGCTGCAGGAGCATGGTGTCGAACCCCGTATTGTGCATTATCTCGAGACACCGCCGTCACGCGCCACTTTGGCGCAGCTCGTCAAGCGACTGGGCATTCCCGCCGAGGCCTTGGTGCGCAAGGGCGAGGAAATCTACAAGACGGAATTCAAGGGCAGAACGATGGACGATGCGGCGTGGCTCGACGCGCTGGCCGCGCATCCGAAGCTCATCGAGCGGCCAATCGCCGTGCGCGGCGATCGCGGCGTCATCGGGCGGCCGCCCGAGCGGGTGCTCGAATTGCTCGATCGCGAGCCCTGAAGGCGCTGTGCCACCGCCCCTCGGTGCAATGGATGACGCGCCGCGTCGGCTTGATTCGCCTTGGTTCATGGGCGATAATGCGCGCTTATTTTCCATCAGGGTGGTCACAACCGCCACCCGCGAGACAACGAGACGGCCATGAAAGCGGATATTCATCCTACATATAAAGAAGTCACGATCACCTGCAGTTGCGGTAATTCGTTCAAGACGCGCTCCACGTCCCCGAAGACCGATATTCACGTCGAAGTGTGTGCCGAATGCCACCCGTTCTATACCGGCAAGCAGAAGATCGTCGATACCGCGGGCCGTGTCGAGCGCTTCCGCCAAAAGTACGGCAACGTGCAGCGCGGCTGAGACCAGCCGCTCGCGGCTTCAGCGCAAAGGCAGCTACGGCTGCCTTTTTTGTTGCGCCCATGTGCGCTCATGCTGTGTGACGTAAAATTCCCACGCCGCGACTCCGAACCCCTGCATGAACCCTCGTCCCGATCCGTTCGCTCCGGAAACGCCCCGCCCCCCGCGACAGCTGCTCATGTGGTCGCTGGCGCTGGTCTATCTGCTTGTCGGGCTGATCGGCCACGACCCGTGGCGTGGCGACGACGCGCGCAACCTCGGCCCGGCGCTGGCCATGCTGGCCGACAATCAGTGGTTGATCCCGCACATCGTCGGCGAACCATTCTTCGATTATCCGCCGCTCTACTACTGGTTCGGCGCGCTCACCGGATCGCTCACCGCCTGGTTGCTGCCGCTCGCCGATGCAGTGCGTCTGGCCAGCGCGCTGCTGGTCGGGCTCACGCTGTGGCTCACCGCCAACAGCGCACGACGGCTGTATGGCGACCATGCGCACGCCGCCGCGCTGCTGCTCAGTCTGGGAACGCTGGGACTGGTCGTGCACGCGCACGAAACCCAGCCCCTGCTCGCCGTCATGTTTGCCCAGGCCGTCACCTACTGGGGCTACGCCGTGGCCCAGCGCCATGCGGGGCGCGGCGCGCTGATTGCCGGGCTCGGCGTCGGCCTGGCGTTTCTTGCCAACGGCGTCGCTGCCGTCGTCGTCACCCTGCCCGCGCTCTTCTTTCTGCCGGGTGTCGCGGCGATCGGCCTCTCGCTGGCGGCGGCTGTGATCACCGCGGGCCTGTGGCTGCTCGCGGCCGGCCTGAGCGAGCCGGCACTGCTGGGCGCATGGTGGCAAGCGCATCTGGCGGAAATCGCGCCCCACGGCAGAAACATCGCGCGCGCCGACAAACTGGTCGGCTTGCTGGGCTGGTTTGCCTGGCCGTTGTGGCCAATCGCCGGATGGGCGCTGTGGCGTGAGCGCCGTCGGCTCTCCAGCCCGGGATGGCCGCTGCTGATCGTCACAGGAGTCCTCAGCGTGCTGGTGATCGCACTCAGTGGCTCATTGCGGCCGGCCAGCGCCCTGCCCGTACTCGTGCCGCTGGCCTTGATGGCTGCGGCCGGGGTGACCACCCTGCGGCGCGGCGCGGCGAACGCCTTCAACTGGTTTGCGGGCATGTGCTTTGCAGCGTTCGCGCTGTTGTTATGGATCGCGTGGACGTCGATGAGTCTGTCGTGGCCGCCCGGTTTGGCCCGCCACCTCAACAAGATCGCGCCCAACTTCGTGCTTGTCGATCCGCTGCTGCCGTCGGTGCTCGGAGTCCTGCTGTGCATGGTGTGGATCCTCCTGCTATGGACAGCCCGGCGCGGACCCTATCGCGGCGCCATCAACTGGGCCGCGGGCATGACCATGCTGTGGTGTCTCGCGGTGCTCTTGCTGCAACCCTGGTTCGAACACAACAAGAGCTACCGCACCGCCGCGACCTCGCTGGCCGCGGCCCTCGACGGCCAGAAGCCGGTATGCATCGCGCAAGTCGGCCTGTCCCCGAGCCTGCGCGTGGCGCTCGACTACCACACAGGCTTGCGCACCGTGCCCTATTCGGCGGAAACCGCGCAGTGCTCGCACGCGCTCGTCTATGGTGAAGCGCGCCCGGCGGCGCTCAGCGGGCCGTGGCGCGCACGATGGCTATATCAGCGCGGCGGCGGCAACAAGCTCGAAGTGTTGCGCCTGTATGAACGCGTCGATGATCGCTGGGCAAAACCGTCGCCCTTGATGTTGCGACGGATGGGCACGGTGCCATCATCGCGATAGCGCCACGCAGCTACCCGGGCAGCTTGAGAAAATTCTCGCGGTAGTACTTCATCTCATCGATCGACTCGTAGATGTCGGCGAGTGCTTCGTGGCGCCCTTCCTTCTTCACGCCCTTCGCCATCTCCGGATGCCAGCGTTTGGCCAGTTCCTTGAGCGTCGACACGTCCAGATTCCGGTAGTGAAACCACGCCTCGAGCGCGGGCATGTAACGTGCCATGAAGCGACGATCCTGGCACACCGAGTTACCGCACATCGGTGATGCGCGCTGAGGCACATGTTCGGCGAGAAACGCCAGCATGCGTGCCTCCGCCGTGGCTTCGTCGATCGCCGAAGCGCGCACCCGGTCGGTGAGACCGCTCTTGCCGTGGGTACGGGTGTTCCATTCGTCCATGCCGTCGAGAACGCCATCGGACTGATGCACGGCAAGTACGGGCGCCTCTGCCACCGTGGCGAGCGCGCCGTCGGTGATGACAATCGCGATCTCGATGATGCGGTCCTGATCCGGATCGAGACCGGTCATTTCCATGTCCAGCCAGATCAGGTGCGTTGGATCCTGTGCCATATAATCCTGGAACCTGCAAAAAGCGCATTGTGTCACAGTTGGTATAGCGGGATTTCGGCCCGCCGCGCCCTCCATTCGATTCCAACCCGACTCCTACCCAACTCCAAACCTCTTCCCCGATGACTGATTCCGTTTTTTCCGGGCTGTTCTTCGCCCTGCTGCTCGCAACCACCGCATTCAAGCTATGGCTCAGCACGCGCCATTCGAGTCACGTGCGCGCCCATCGCGCGGCCGTGCCGGATGCTTTTGCGGGCCGCATCTCGATCGATTCCCACCGCAAGGCAGCCGATTACACCGTGGCACGCGGCAAGCTGTCGCGAATCGAAATTGCCGTCGATGCGCTTTGGATCCTTTTTCTCACGCTAGGCGGCGGTCTGCAGGCGCTGCACGATGGCTGGAGCACCGTGCTTGCGCCGGGCTCGATCGCCCACGGCACCGCCTTCTTGGCGAGCATTGGCGTACTCGGCTGGCTGATCACCTTACCGCTGTCCCTGTACGCCACGTTTGGCGTCGAGGCGCGTTTCGCGTTCAACAAGATGACACCGGCGCTGTATGCCGTCGACACTCTGAAGGCCGCGCTGCTCGGCGCCGCGATCGGCCTGCCGGTTCTCGCCACAGTGCTGTGGCTCATGGGCGGGATGGGCAGCAACTGGTGGTGGGCGGTGTGGCTGTTCTGGCTGGCCTTCAATCTGATCGTGTTGCTGCTCTGGCCGACCTTTATCGCACCTCTGTTCAATAAATTTACGCCCCTCGACGACGCGAATCTGCGCGAACGCATCGAGCACTTGCTGCAACGCTGCGGGTTTCGCAGCAGCGGGCTGTTCGTCATGGACGGATCACGCCGCTCGGCCCATGGCAATGCCTATTTCACCGGCTTCGGGCGCAGCAAGCGCATCGTGTTCTTCGACACCCTGATCGACAAGCTTCAGCCGGCCGAGGTCGAGGCCGTGCTTGCCCATGAGCTCGGTCATTTCCGCCACCGCCACGTCATCAAACGACTGGTGTTGATGTCGGCGGCAATGCTCGGCTTGCTATGGCTACTCGACGGTTTGATGGGCGCGAGTTGGTTCTATGCCGGACTCGGCGCCACGTCGCAGAGCACCGCAATGGCGCTGGCGCTATTCGCCATAGCGCTGCCGGTGTTCACCTTCGCGCTGTCGCCGCTGCTCAGCGCATGGTCGCGCAAGCACGAGTTTGAAGCCGATGCCTACGCCGTGGCGCAGACAGATGCCAACGATCTGGTCAGCGCGCTGGTCAAGCTTTACCGTGACAACGCCGCGACGCTGACGCCAGATCCACTCTATTCGCGCATCTACGACTCGCATCCTCCCGCAGCCATCCGTATTGCCCGCCTGCGCGGTGCTCAGCCGGTGGCACAATGAAACCTCACGCTCGCCAGCCCCTGCACACCGAGCCGGCGAGCACATGACACGCGGCAAGATCGTCGCCGCCTTCGGTCGGCATTTCGAGGTGCTGGTCGCGAACGGCGAGCGTTGGCGCTGTGTGACACGCGGCAAGCGTATCGATTTTGCGTGCGGCGATGAGGTCGAGGTCAAGGCAACGTCAGCAGCCCACGGCATTATCCTGAGAGCGGAGCCGCGACGCAGTCTGCTCCATCGCTCGGACGCGTTTCGCGAAAAACTGCTGGCGGCAAACGTCAGCCAGGTCATGATCGTCGTGGCAACGGCGCCGGGCTTCAGCGATGAACTGATCTCGCGTTGCCTGTGCGCCACTGAAGATCAGAAACTGACCGCCCGCATCGTCCTCAACAAGATCGATCTGACCGACGGACTGGCGAAAGCACGCGATCGCTTGCGAATGTTCACCGCACTCGGCTATGAAGTCATTGAAATCGCCGCGCATGTCGACACCTCGCCCTTGATGGGCCGGCTACGCGGCGAAACGACGATACTGGTCGGTCAGTCGGGGATGGGAAAATCGACGCTCACCAATGCGCTGGTGCCCGAGGCCAACGCACCGACACGCGAGATTTCCGACGCACTCGACACCGGTAAGCACACCACGACTGCAACCCGCCTGTACCCGCTCGCCTGCGGCGGGGCGTTGATTGACAGCCCCGGCGTGCAGGCCTTCGGCCTCGCCCATCTGGATCAGGACGCACTTGCCACGGGCTTCATCGAATTTCGGCCGTTTCTGGCTCACTGCCGCTTTCGCGACTGCCGCCACGATGCCGAGCCCGGCTGCGCGCTGCGCGAAGCCGTTGCGGAAGGGCAAATCAGCGCGCGGCGCTTCGGTCACTACTGCCAGTTGCGTGGCGAACTCGACTACGCAAAGCGCCAGTCACAGGGTTGGTAGCCAACCGGTCATGCAAAAAAAGCCCGCCGAAGCGGGCTTCTTTTTTTCAGCGCGCTTCGGTTAAATGCGCTCGAAGACTGCCGCGATACCCTGGCCACCGCCAATACACATGGTGACCAGCGCGTAGCGACCGCCGGTACGCTCCAGTTCGTACAATGCCTTGGTGGCAATGAAAGCGCCCGAGCAACCGACCGGGTGACCCAGTGCAATGGCGCCGCCGTTGGGGTTGGTCTTTTCCGGGTCGAGCCCAAGCACCTTGGTGACGGTCAGCGCCTGAGCGGCAAAGGCCTCGTTGGATTCGATGACGTCCATCTGGTCGAGCGTCACACCGCCCTTTTTGAGCGCGAGACGCGTGGCCGGAATCGGACCCTCGCCCATGATCTCGTTGGGAACACCGGCAACTGCGTACGACACCAGACGCGCGATCGGCTTATGGCCCGCCTTGGAGGCAACCTCGCTGTCGGCCATCACAAAGAAGGCCGCACCATCGTTGATACCCGACGCGTTCCCCGCCGTAACGGTACCGTCCTTCTTGAAGGCCGGGCGCATTTTCGCGAGCGATTCCATGGTCGTACCGCGCTTGAGGTGCTCGTCGGTATCGAAGACGACTTCACCCTTGCGCGTCTGCTTGACGATCGGAACGATCTGCGACTTGAAGCGGCCCTCATCGACCGCGACCGCCGCACGCCGCTGCGACTCGACCGCGAACGCATCCTGCTCTTCACGGCTGATGCCATGCTTCTCGGCGAGATTCTCCGCCGTGATGCCCATGTGGCCGACACCGAACGGATCGGTGAGCACCGCAACCATGCTATCGAACGCCTTGGTGTCACCCATGCGGGCACCGGAGCGCAGTGCCGGCAGCATGTAGGCGCCCTTGGACATCACCTCTACGCCACCGCCGATGCCGTAATCTGCATCGCCCAGCAGGATGTTCTGCGCGGTGGTCACGATCCCTTGCAGACCGGAGGAGCACAGACGGCTCACCTGCATTGCCACGGAGTCCATCGGCAGGCCGGCCTGGATCGACGCGACACGTGACACGTAGGCATAACGCGCATCTGTCGGGATGCAATTGCCGACGGTCACATAGTTGATCAACTTGGGATCGACACCCGAACGGGAGACCGATTCCTTCATGACCATACCGGCCAGTTCGCTCGCTTCCATATCCGCCAGCGAACCCCCGAAGGCGCCGATGGGTGACCGAACAGCACTCAGAACTACGACTTCACGATTTGCCATTTTCCTCTCTCTCCAAAAAAATCAGGGTGCCGCCCAGACAGCAGTGCCAATGAGGACGAACACGAGCGAACAAACATCAAAGGCGCGCCAGACCGGGCTGACAGCCGCCTGCATGCATCCAGCAAGGGCCTTCTTGCCGCAATCCGGCGCAGCTTGAATGACGATCTGGCCGGTTTAGCGAATGGGCCTTCCGAGGCGAACACCCAGAGCGCCGCCTTCGCTGGCCAATAATATACCCGAAGTTACATTGTTCCAGTCGCCCGGCCGTGTTTTCGGGCAGGGCACGGCGGTTTTGAAGATTGGGGGCGCCCATCATGGCGCGCGCGCCGCCGCGACCAGACGATGCGTCCCCGGTGCTTGATTGCTGACGGCG
This sequence comes from uncultured Rhodocyclaceae bacterium, assembly GCA_965367985.1. Classification (GTDB taxonomy): domain Bacteria; phylum Pseudomonadota; class Gammaproteobacteria; order Burkholderiales; family Rhodocyclaceae; genus Nitrogeniibacter. The sequence continues at coordinate 3,595 of CBDULG010000057.1, read as the reverse complement.
GGGCGACGATCGTGATCTACCGCTGCGCGATAAATTACCGCACCCGCGAGGCCGCGCAGGGCCGTTAGCCAGGTATCAGGGAACGCCCGCGACCGACGCGTATCGCCAACCAATTGTCCGGCATTTCAGGCCACTGCGCCGAGCGCGGCCATCCGGCCGCACCAAAAATGCCGCGCGGAAATCCTACGCGGGTCTGCTGCGCAGGAAGTCCGCCATGCTGACCAGCATGCCGGCCGTTGCGCCCCAGATGTGATAGTGCTGCCAGGGCAGCGCGTAGTAAGTGCGCATCCGCCCGTTGATCAGCAGGGTCTCGCGCCGGCGGTTGGACGGATCGAGCAGGAATGAAAGCGGCACCTCGAACACTTCGGCGACCTCGAAGGCGTCGGGGAAGAGGTCGAACGGGGGCCGCACCAGGCCGACGATCGGCGTGACGCGAAAGCCGGTGCCGGTATGATATTCGGGCAGATGCCCGAGCAGTTCGACGCGCTCGGGCTGCAGGCCGATTTCTTCGCGCGTTTCACGCAAGGCCGTCATGATGGGATCGGTGTCGCCGTGCTCGACCCGGCCACCGGGAAAGCTGATTTGCCCGGGGTGGTGATGCAGATGATCCGTTCGCTGGGTCAGCAAGACGGTAAGCGCCGCGGTGCGCTCGATCACGGGCACGAGCACGGCCGCGGGTCTCAGTGCGTCCGGCGCGCCTTCGTCGCGGATGGGCGGCAAGGCGACTGCGCCGGCGAAGCGCTCGCGAAGGTACGCCGCGCTCAGTGCGGCAGCATCTGCTTTCGAAGGCTTATCGGGCGGTGCGTCAAACTCGGACACGGTCAAGCCGGATGACACGGTTGAAGCCACCACAGGAGGCGCATTGCAAGCCTGCGGACAATGCGTTTGGCAAGATCAGGCGCGAACCGGGCACCCTCGGTCGCGCCATGCACCATGGCAATCTACCGGCCGGCCAAGGGCGCAAGCGGGCGCCGCCGGGATCGCGGGGAGCGCGGATGAAATTGTAAGTGCCCACGTTCACCTACCAATGACGACACGCGGTCGACGAAGGTTTTAAGGATCAATAGCGCTTGCGCAATGTCAGCGTATCGCCATTGCGCCGCATGTCCATGCGGTTCAGGAAGCTCATGCCCAGCAGCGCCACTGGCAACTCAGAGTCGTGAACTGCCGCGTCGACATTGTGCAGCGTGACGCCGGCTACTTGAACAGTATCGAGTTTTACCACCCAGGTGCGAACCAGGCCGTTGGCGGTCATCGACTGGCTCGGACGCCCGGCATTGACGTAGTCGATTCCAGCTTGCGACGCCAACGATCGCCCAAGCGCTACCATGCTTGCACCGGTATCGACGAGGAAGCGCACGGTGCGTCCGTTGACCAGGCCGCTGGTGACGAAGTGGCCGCGCAGGTCGGCCTTCATGGTAATCACCTGCGCGGACGCGCCGGCGCTCGATTTAACGACGCGTTCGCCCAGGCGCAAGGTCTGGCGCTCGCCGTTTATTTCGATCTCCGCCAATTCGCCGCGCACCGCGACGAGCAATACACCCTGAGGCGTGCGTTCGCCCACCGACACAGTGAGCGGCCGACCGCCATCGATCACCAGCACCGCCTTGCCGCCAAAAACGCCGGCGACCGCGACTTCGGTGGCGTGCGCGCAGGCGCCCGCGAAAAGGAACAGGCAAAACAGGGAAGACAGGGAAAAAGACAGCCTGCGCATAAAGCTCTCCAGAGGCCACCGGATATGCACGGTCGGCCGCTTGTTACATCGTGAATTGTTGCTTCCGCGGATGCGCGCCGCGTTGCTTCGGCCAGGATGCTCGTCGGTGCTTCGCCTCGCGGGTCCCGGTGCAGCGTGCAATCAACGCCCGGCCGAGACGTAGACGTTTCAGTCGCGGAAGTTGCCGCACTGCACAGGGTAATCGGTGATTTCCTTGCGCACCAGGGCAATACAGTCTTGCAGGTCGTCACGCTTCTTACTGGTCACGCGCACCGCGTCGCCCTGAATCGACGCCTGCGCCTTGAGTTTGCCGTCCTTGATCAGTTTGACAATCTTCTTCGCGAGATCCTGCTCGATGCCGACCCGCACGCGGATTTCCTGACGCACCTTGTTGCCACCGACCTTTTGCAACTCGCCGTAGTCCAGACAGCGCACGTCGATCTTCTTGGCCGTTAGCTCGGGCAGCAAGACGGCGGTCATCTGTTCGATCTGGAAGTTCGTATCGCCGGTCAGCATGAGTTGCGTGTCGGTCAACTCGACTTGCGCGCTGGTCCCCTTGAAGTCGTAGCGGTTGCCGATCTTCCGGCTCGCGCTGTCGACCGCGTTGCGCAGCGCAACCATGTCGACCTCGGACGTGATATCAAACGAGGGCATCTTCACCTCCTGCGAAAAGCGTTGTTCCGGTACTCACCCGTAATGGCAGACGAAGTGCATGGGCGACCCCATCACCTGCACATCGAAACTGGATTTTTCGGGCACTTCAAAGGTTTCGCCAGCCTCGAACGCATGCCATTCCGCCTCGCAGGCCATGCGCACGCGGCACCGCCCGGCGACGATCTCCATCACTTCACGCACTTCGGTGTTGAAGGTGATGGTCGCGGGCATGACCACGCCCACAGATTTTCGCGAGCCATCGGGCAGGATCAATGCGTGGCTGACGCATTTCCCACCCGAGTACACACTTGCCATCTTGGCGACCGCTACGCCTGCGATCATCGAGTCGTCTGTCATGCTCTATCTCCCTCCACCGCGCGCGGCGATCTATTCGATGCCCAGCAGGCGCTGTATGAACCCTTTTGCGACGAAGCCGATGAAACCCAGCCCCAGCGCCAGAAACATCCATACGGTGCCGTACTTTCCGGCCTTTGATTGCCGGGCAAGATTGCCGATGATGAACAACATGTAGAGGATCAATCCGGTAAAGCAGACTTTGAGCGAGATTTCCTCGAACTCCGCAACCGTAAGGCCGAATATGATCGGTCCGCTGTCCATCTCCGTCGCTCCTTAACGCCTCTTGATACGCGCATTCTCCGCGATGCGCAGGCGCAACGCATTGAGCCGGATGAAGCCGTGCGCGTCTTTTTGATTGTAGGCACCCTCGTCATCTTCGAAGGTCGCAATCGTCGGATCGAACAGTGAATCTTGTTTCGAGTCACGGCTCACGACGCTGACATTACCCTTGTAGAGTTTGACCCGTACCCAGCCATTCACCGTCTTTTGTGTGTTGTCGATCAGCGCCTGCAAGGCCTCACGCTCCGGCGCCCACCAGTATCCGTTATAGATCAGGCTGGCGTAGCGCGGCATGATTTCATCTTTCAGATGGCCGACCTCGCGATCGAGCGTGATCGACTCGATGGCGCGGTGTGCCTTGAGCAGAATCGTGCCACCCGGCGTTTCATAGCAGCCGCGCGCCTTCATGCCGACATAGCGGTTTTCGACCAGATCGAGCCGACCGACACCGTGCTTGCCACCGACTTCGTTGAGCCTGGCCAGCAGTTCATGCGCCGCCATGCGCTTGTCGTCGATGGCGACGAGATCGCCCTTTTCGAATTCGAGATCCAGATATTGAGATTCATCCGGTGCCGCCTCGGGCGACACCGT
>CBDULG010000056.1:0-13330 GCA_965367985.1 uncultured Rhodocyclaceae bacterium | reverse complement strand
CCACGAAGTTGACGATCTGGAGCAGGAAGGTGGTCCAGTCCAGTTGCATGATCGGCGGTCCTTACTTGAGCAGGTATTCGAGCAGCGGGTTGCGGAACAGCACGATCAGCACCACCACCAGCACATAGATCGCCAGCGACTCGATCATCGCCAGCCCGATGAAGAGCAGCCGCGAGATCGATTTTTCGGCCTCCGGCTGGCGGGCAATCGCGTCGAGTGCCTGGCTGATTGCCTTGCCCATCGCGATCGCCGGGAAGAACACCCCGAGCGCGATCGCGAACAGCGCACCGACCGTGGATAGCGTGGTGAAAAAGGTCATGTCGTTCATGAAGAAGCTCCTGCTTCATTGCGTAAAGGACGGTTCTGGCGCGACTGGATGCCGCCGGAGATATACACCAGCGCCAGCATGCCGAAGATGTAGGCCTGCACCAGCGCTTCGACGATGTGCAGCAACAGCACCGGCACCGGCACGAGGAATCCGGCCACCAGAAGTACCAGGATGGCCGCGGTTTCGAGACTCATCACATTGCCGAACAGCCGCACCGCCAGCGCCACGGTGCGCGAGATTTCGCTGATGATGTGGAAGGGGATCATGATCGGGTTGGGCTGCGTGTAATGTCGAAGGTAGGCGCCCAGCCCTTCGCTGCGGATGCCGAACCAGTGCACCGAGAGGAACACCACGATCGCCAGCGCCGCGGTGGTCGACAAATCACCCGTCGGCGAGGCCGCGCCCGGCAGCACGCCGACCAGGTTGGCAATCGCAATGAAGATCCACAGGCTGCCGATGAAAGGCAAGAGCCGCTCGCCGTAGCCGGGCAGGGTCTCCTCGATGGCGGCGTGAATGGTGCTCACTACCCCTTCGAGCATCGTCTGCAGCCGACCCGGGTCGAGCGCAAGGCGGCGCGTGGCAAGTGCGCACAACACGGTGAGCGCAAGCATCACCGCCCAAGTCGTGACCACGGGTCGTGTGAAGGCCAGCGGGCCCACAGTGAAGATGATGGATTCGGTGTCCATGGCGGTATCACTCCATCAGGCAGGCGTGGTCGTTTGCGGCGACGCGAAGAAGCCTATGCTTGACGTTCGTACGGTCACGGGCCGGTACCCAGTGCGGCGACAGGAGGCATATCCGGTCGCAAGCGTCTGGATTCCGGCCTTCGCCGGAATGACGGACTCGTGACGTTGGGGCGGGTGTTTGACGTCCCGGGCCCGTCGTGCCGGCGCAGGCCGGTACCCAGTGCGCCGTTGGATATGGCGCGCAGGTGCGTCACTAAACGATTTCCGCATACAGATCCCGCCCATTCAGCATTTTTTTCCTCGATCAGCCGGAGCTTCCACGCGCGCTTCCAGTTCTTGATCGCCTTTTCCCGAGCAATGGCGCTTTCCATCGTTTCATGGACCTCGTACCAGACGAGCGTTTTGACGCCATACGCTGCGGTGAATCCCTCAGCCACGCCCTCTCTGTGCTGCCATATCCGCTGTGCAAGCCTGGAGGTGACACCGACGTAAAGCGTGCCGTTGCGTTTACTGGCGAGGAGGTACACGCAGGGCTGCTTCACGGTGCCGAGTCCCGATGATCTTCTGCAACAGTCATGCGCGTCTGGCGGGGTTCTGGATTCGGTCCTTTGCCGGAATGACGGTGCCGTGGTGGTGGGGCGGGTCGGTTACGTCGCATACGCCCAGGCCCGTCGTGCCGGCGCAGGCCGGTACCCAGTGCACCGGCGGCTACGGCGCCCTGCATGTTCGGTTCTGGATTCCGGCCTTCCCGAGAATGACGGTGCCGTGACCTTGTGCCGAGTCTGTGACGCCGCGCACCGCCCGAAACCGTCATTCAGGCGCACGCCGGTACCCGCTGCCACGCAGGTTTCAGCGCCGCATCGCGCTGTTCGCAGCTTGCCTCTCTCACTGATGATCCTCCAGATAGCGATACACGTTCACCGCGCCAATCACCACGCCGAGCAGGATCAGGCTCACCGTCCATCGCACCGAGTAGCCGGACGCCATGCCGTCGAGCCAGCGGCCGAGATACGCGCCGCCCACGACCGGCAGCACGAAGAGACCGGCGATGGTGCCCATGAAGACTGTGTAGCCGAGCATGCTGCGCCGCTCGCGTTCACCTTTCTCGATCCGGTCGACGTCCTTTTGTACTGCTTCGCGCAAGGCATCGCGCTGCGCATTGGCCGGGCGTTTTTCGGGGGCCGGACTCATCGCTGTTCCATTTTCCACAAGCGGTCGATCAGCGATTTTTCGAGCTGATCGAGATTGTGGCGAAGATCGGTGCGCTGCCGGGCTTCGTGGGCAAGCTGCGTGTCGAGCGCTGCGCGCACGGTGGCGAGTTTTTCGCCGACCACGTAGCTGCGCGTAGCGATGTCGAGGACGTTGTCGGCGAAGCGCAGCGTGCCACCGGGCAGCGCCAGATAGCGCCACGGGCCGGGCGCGTGAAAGCGAAAGCGCGCGAGGCCGAAATCGAGCACCGTGGCGATCGGTACGTGACCGGCCATCAAGCCGAACTGACCGGAAGCATCGCTGCCAACGAAGCTGACCACGCCCTCGAACTGCTGATGCTGTGTGGCGCTGGCGATATGCAGCGCGAAGCTGCTCATCGCTTCACCGCCTGCATGCTGCCACGCATGTAGCAATCGGCTTCGGGCAGGTCGTCGTAGTCGCCGCGCAGGAAGGCTTCGCAGTCGTCGAGCGTCTGCGCCAGCGGCACTGAGGCGCCGGCAATGCCAGTGTGCTGGCTGACGACATGAAACGGCTGCGTGAGATAGCGCTGCATCCGACGCGCACGCGCGACGACGCGTCGATCTTGCTCGGAGAGCGATTCGATGCCGAGCATGGCGATGATGTCTTCGAGCTCGCGATAGCGTGCAAGGTGCTCCCGCACCGCTTCGGCGACACGGTAGTGGCGCTCGCCGAGGAAGTGCCGATCCATCATCTTGCTGCTCGACTTGAGCGGGTCGACCGCCGGATAGATGCCTTTGGCGGCCTGGTTGCGCGACAGCACCACCATGGTGTCCAAATGCCCGAAAATCGCGCTCACCGCCGGGTCGGTCATGTCGTCGGCAGGCACGTAAACCGCCTGCACCGAGGTGATGTTGCCGGCCGTGCTGGAGGAGATGCGCTCCTCCAGTTCGGCCACTTCCGACAACAGCGTCGGCTGATAGCCGACTGTGGCGGGCATGCGCCCCAGCAAGCCCGAGATCTCGCTGCCAGCCTGGACAAAACGGAACACATTGTCGATCAGCAGCAATACGTCCTTGCCGACCGTGTCACGCAGGTATTCGGCGTAGGCGAGGCCGGTGAGGCCGACCCGGAAGCGCACGCCGGGCGATTCGTCCATCTGCCCGAAAACCATGACGGTGCGCGGCATCACGCCGGCTTCGCGCATGTCATGCCACAGTTCGTGGCCCTCGCGGATGCGCTCGCCAATGCCGGCAAACACCGACACGCCCGCGTGCAACTGGATGACGGCGTTCATGAATTCGGTGATCAGCACGGTCTTGCCCACCCCCGCCCCGCCGAAGAGGCCGGTCTTTCCACCACGCACGAAGGGACAGAGCAGGTCGATGACCTTGATGCCGGTCTCGAGCACACTCTCGGCAGCGCGGGCTTCCGAGAGCGGACCGGGCGGTGCGACCAGCGGCCGGCGGTCGGCCGACTCAAAGGGCGCCTCGCCGTCGAGCGGCGCGCCGAAGACATCGAGCAGCCGCCCCAGGCATTCCGGCCCGACCGGGATGTCGAGCGGCCCGCCGCTATCCATCACTGCCAAACCACGCGCCAGCCCGGCAGTGCGGTGCAGCGCAATTGCCCGCACATGCCGCTCGCCCAATTCTCGAAAGACTTCGAGCATGCAGCGCTCGCCGTTTGGTTGGGCGTAGAGGGCGCGATGGAGCGGCGGTGGATGGTCGCAGATGATGTCCACCACCGGACCCTGAACCGCTTTGATCGTGCCGATCTTGCGGGGTACTGCGACGGGTGACATCTACCTTCCCGGAAAAATAGCCATTGGCATAATTGTACGTCGATTTCGCGAATCGCCATCGCCAGCGGCAAGCTCAGGGGCAGTGGCGCCGCTATGCCGAATGACGCGTCGACTTTCGGCGCGCGCGGCCTAAACCGCCGCGCCGAAAATCGCCCCGATGCCGGCCGTGGTGGCCATTGCCAGCGCGCCCCAGAAGGTCACACGCGTCGCCGCCTTCACGGCGTCGGCACCGCCGGCCCGCGCCGATAGCACGCCCAACACGGCCAGGCTGAGCAGCGACGCGATGGAAACCACGGGTATCGCGTATGACACGGGAGCAATCGCGACGGCGGCCAGCGGAACGGCGGCGCCGACCGAAAACGTTGCCGCCGAGGTCACGGCCGCCTGCACCGGGCGCGCACTGACCGTTGCTGAAATTCCCAACTCGTCGCGCGCATGGGCAGCAAGCCCGTCATGCGCCATCAGTTGGCGCGCGACCTGACCGGCAAGTTCGGCTTCGACGCCGCGATCTGCATAGATTTGCGTGAGCTCCGCAAGCTCGGCCTCCGGTGAATCCCTGAGCGCCTTCCGTTCGGTCTCGAGATCAGCCCGCTCGGTGTCGGATTGCGAACTGACCGACACGTATTCACCGGCCGCCATCGACATCGCGCCCGCCACCAGGCCGGCAACACCGGCGATCAAGATGGCGCCGCGCTGCGGCGAGGCTGCGGCGACGCCAACAATGAGGCTTGCCGTCGAGACAATGCCGTCATTCGCACCAAGCACGGCGGCGCGCAACCAGCCGATCCGGTGCACGTAATGGTGTTCGCCAGCTTGCGCGGCGGTGGTCATTTGGAAGAACCTCCTTTTGAATTGTCAAACGGCCGGCGGGCCGCTTTACCGGCGCCGCCGAGCGAAATTTCAAGCTCGAATCCGTCGCCCGTAACGCGGTGTGTTATTTATATACCTCAAATTTAGTACGCCGCGACGCCCGCGTTCGCGGCCGGCTGGCCGCACTGCCAACACTGGAGACACCATGCAATCCGTCGCCGTATTCGCCACCCTGTTGATGGTGGCGGTCCTTCTGGTGCCGCTGTTCAAGCGCGCCGGCCTCGGCACCGTTCTCGGCTATCTGGCTGCCGGCGTGCTCATCGGGCCGTCGGTCATCGGACTCGTCGACGATCCGGAAAATCTGCTGCACACCGCGGAATTGGGGGTCGTGCTGCTGCTGTTCGTGATCGGCCTCGAATTGCAGCCATCGCGCCTGTGGGCGCTGCGCAAGTCGGTCTTCGGCTTGGGCGCGCTGCAGTTCTTCGGCGTCGGCGCAATGCTCATCGGCTGCGCGTATTACGCCGGCCTCGAGCTACCGCTGGCGATCATCGTCGGCCTCACCCTCGCATTGTCGTCCACCGCTTTTGTGCTGCCGACCCTCGCCGAACGCAACGAACTGCACAGCCGCTATGGCCGCCAGACCTTCGCCGTGCTGCTGTTTCAGGATCTGATGGTTATCCCGCTGCTCGCCGCGCTGCCCCTGCTCGGCGCCCGCACCGAGCCCGACGCGGTTTCGCCGCTCGTCGGCCTGGGCATTCTTGCCGCGCTCGTCTTCGTCGGTCGACCGCTGCTCAATCTCGTCTTCCGCCATGTGATGCGGGTGAACAGCCGCGAGATGTTCACCGCCGCCGCGCTGGCTACCGCACTCGGCCTGGCGCTGCTCATGGAGGCTGGCGGGCTGTCGATGTCGCTGGGTGCGTTCGTCGCCGGGGTGCTCCTCTCCGATGCCGATTGCCGCCATGAACTGGAAGCGGCCATATCGCCCTTCCAGGGTCTGCTGATGGGCTTCTTCTTTATCGCAGTGGGGATGACAATCGACCTGACAATGATTGTCAGTCACCCGGTTCTGGTCATTGGACTCACGCTTGCGCTGGTCAGCGTCAAGGCGATCGGCTTGTATGTGCTGCGGCGGCTGTTTCGCGCGGCGGCGCCGATCGCGCGCATGCAGGCACTGGCGCTGGCGCAATGTGGCGAATTTGCTTTCGTGCTGTTCGGCGCCGCTCAGGCGAGCGCACTGATGCCGCGCGAACTGGTCGCCCAGCTCAACTTGTCGGTGGCGCTGTCGATGGCGCTCGCGCCGCTCCTGTTCATTCTCGGCGACTGGCTGTCTTCGCGCGAAGACACCACCACCGAGCCGCCTGAAGTCGAGCCGATGCCCGACGCGCCACCCACGGTAATCGTCGCCGGTTTTGGCCGCGTGGGACAGGTCATCGGCCGCATACTGCTGGCGCGCAAGATCCAGTTTACGGCGCTCGACAGCGACTACGAGGAGGTCAACACAGTGCGGCGATTCGGCATTCAGGCCTATTACGGGAACGCCGCCCATCAGGACGTGCTCCATGCCGCCGGCATCGAGCAGGCAAAAATCTTCGCGCTCGCCATCGACGACATCGAGACCTCGCTGCGTGCTGCCGAGATCGTTCGCAGGCACTTTCCCAAGGTGACCATCGTGGCGCGTGCGCGCAATCGCTTTCACGCCTACCGCTTGATGGATCTGGGCGTCGAGCACCTGATGCGCGAAACCTTTCTGTCCACCCTTGAAATGGCGACGATGATCCTCGAAACACTGGGGAGCAAACCCGAGGAGGCGCGTCAGGTGGTCGACCGCTTCGCGGCACTCGACATGAATCTGCTCAAGCGCGAGCGCGCGCTGTATCACGACGAGAGCCAACTGATTCAAAGCGCCAACGAAGCGAACGAAGAGCTGGTACGCATTCTTGCCGAAGAGCTTGGCGTCTCACCCACCGAGGTGCCGGACGAGGACGCGCCGGTCGATCCCGAGGCGCCGGCTGAACCGCCCGAACGCGCGGGGGCGGACGAGAATACCCCGCCCGCCCCATCCGCCGCGCATCCTGCGGCCTGACACGCTATAGCCCCAGCGCGTCAGTCGGTACTAAGCTGCACTCAGGATTCCGAGCGCTGGCCGCCGCGCTCGCGCTCGCCATTATCGCGCTTGCCTTTCCCAGCGCCTCGCTTGGCACGCATCTCCGCCATCTTTTCGCGCTGCTCGGGCGTCAGCAATTGAAAGACCTCATGCTGGTTTTTCAGGCGCATCTGCGCCATGCGCGCCTTTGCCGCGGCGCCCGCTTCGGTCAGCTCCTTGACCTTCGCTTCGTCATAGCTGCCGGACATCGCCATCTCGCGCAACTGCTCGCGCGACGTACGCACGACCTTCATTTCCTCGCGCATCTTCGGCGCCAGCGCATGCCGAAGTTCGAAGATCTGGTCGCGTTGCGCTTCGCTCAGGTCCAGCCCGCGCATCATGCCCATATCTTTGCCATGATGCCCGCGGTGACCGCCACCATGTTTCATCATGCCGGATTCGCACTGCTGGCCACGGTGGCCACCCCATTCCGAATCACCCCCGCCCATACCACCGCGGGCATGGACGGCGAGCGGTACAGCGAGTGCCACGCTGCTGGCGATGAGGAAGGCCTTGATTGTCGGTTTGCTGAATTTCATCTCACTTCTCCTGTCTTGGGTAGTCTTCGGCGGGAACAGAACCGGTGGCCCCGACCCGTTGAACGCAGTTTCTCAAGGGGGCGGGTAAAGCGCGGTGAGGTCAGTGTAAAGCCCCGTAAAGACAGGTAAATGGCATCAGCCTGCGAGGGCGCAGTCGTATCATGGCGATGTTACAAGCCAAAATGAATCAGGGACACAGGCATGACGCGCGTACTACTCGTCGATGACGACATCGAACTTGCCGAAATGCTGCGCGAGTATTTGGCGCAGGAGGGATTCGAGGCCACGACCGTGCATGATGGCGAAGCCGGGGTGGACGCGGCGCTCGGCGGTCAATACGACATCGCCGTGCTCGACGTGATGATGCCCAAACTCAATGGCGTCGAGGCGCTGCGCCGCATCCGTCAGAAAAGCAGCCTGCCGGTGCTCATGCTCACCGCACGCGGCGACGACGTGGACCGCGTCGTCGGCCTTGAACTGGGCGCCGACGACTATGTGCCGAAACCGTGTACGCCGCGCGAACTGGTCGCCCGCCTGCGAGCCATCCTGCGGCGCACCACGGCGGTCAAGACCGCAGACAACGATAGCGCGGAAGCGGTGCGGGCCGGCGCGCTGTGCCTGTGGCCGGCGCGCCGTGAGGCGGAATGGAACGACGCGCCGCTGGCGCTCACCAGCACCGAATTCTCGCTGCTCGAAGTGCTCGCCCGTCACGCGGGCAACGTGGTGAGCAAAAAGGAGTTATCGGAGAGCGCGCTGGGCCGGCCGCTGGCGCGATTCGATCGCAGCATCGACGTGCACATCAGCAGCATTCGTCACAAGCTCGGCCCGCGGGTCGACGGCCGCTCGTGGATCGAGACGGTGCGCGGCCAAGGCTATCAACTGGTGCGCGAGTAAAGCCAGGTCGAGGACGTACGCATGGGCCGCCTGTTCTGGAAATTCTTGTTTGCCTTCTGGCTGACCCTCATCCTGGCCGGCGTGGGCGTCGGCTCGGCGGTGTGGGTGCATCGTCAGGCGACCGTCGACGAGGCTGCCGAACGCCATATTCCGCGCGTCGAATTCTGGCTCGACAATGCCGAACTCGCGCTTGTCGATGGCGGCGCACAAACCGCCCGTCGCCTGCTGCAGCGCTGGCAACAAAGGCCCGGCGGTGCACCGGTTTTCGTTCTCGACGACCAGAACCGCGACCTCATTGATCGGCCCGTACCGCCGCCAGAGGCGCTCGCCGCCCTGCCCGAACAGGCCACCCGCGAGATCATCCGCGAGGACGGCACGCACTTTCGCCTCATCGTCGATCCGCAACGGATGCAGCCGCGCGGCCGTGGCAGGCATCACCCGCCGACGCCATGGATCCCGCTGGTCACCGGATTGATCGCCAGCCTCGCTTTCAGCGCGCTGCTCGCCTGGTATGTCGCCAAACCGATCCGCCTGCTGCGACGCGCCTTCGACGCTGCCGCGCGCGGCAAGCTCGACACCCGCGTGACGCCGCGCATGGGGGGGCGGCGCGACGAGCTGGCCGATCTGGGGCGCGATTTCGATCGTATGGCAGCGCAGTTGCAGGCGCAGATCGCCGCGCAGCAGCGCTTGTTGCATGACGTCTCGCACGAGTTGCGCTCACCGCTGGCACGCATGCAGGCGGCCATCGGGCTGGGGCGGCAGAATCCCGACAAGCTGCCCGACACGCTGGAGCGCATCGAACGCGAGTCGGCGCGACTCGATACGCTGGTCGGCGAACTGCTCACCCTGTCGCGGCTCGAAGCCGGAACGCGTGGCCGCGCCGAGCGCATCGAACTGATCGAGTTGGTTGCGGCGATTGCCGACGATGCACAGTTCGAGGCGCAGGCCGCAGGGCGTGAGGTGCGCTTTGAGGGCAGTGGCGAGGCGTGGAGTTGGGCGCAGGCAGCGCTCGTTCAGCGCGCCTTCGAAAACGTCATCCGCAACGCGGTGAAATACACCGCCGAGGGCACCACCGTGGAGATCGCGACGCGCGTCACCGGCAAGACGCTCGAAGTCGATGTTGCCGATCGGGGGCCGGGGGTCGCCGAAGCCGAGCGCGCCGACATGTTCGAACCCTTCAAGCGCGGCAACAACGACAGCGCGACGCCCGGCTTCGGCCTCGGTCTGGCGATTGCACAGCGCGCCCTCGCCGCCCACGGCGGCACGATTGCGGCGCAGCCGCGTGACGGCGGCGGCCTGGTGATGAAGTTGCGCCTGCCGCTACGCGACACGGCGCCCGACGATCAAGACTGAGCGGCGATCAGGCGATCGTGCCAACGCCAAAGCAGAATCTGCGCGAGCGCTGCACCGCCCAGCGCCAGTGACATGTCGGCCTGTGCATCCCACGGATCGCCCTGTGTGCCGAGAAATTCGACGGCGCCCCCCGCCACGAGTACCGCAGCCTGCCATTCGATCAGCTCGTAAAGCGCGGAAATTGCCAGACACACACAACACACCAGAAAAAACAGCCAGCCGCGCCCCCGCACGACGTCGAGGCGCAGCAGCAATTCGCGCGCCAGCATGGCGGGCACGAAGCCCTGAAAGAAGTGGCCGATGCGGTCGTAGGGATTGCGCGCCAGCGCGAAGGCATCCTGAAGCCAGTCGCCCAATGGCACGCGCGCATACGTGTAGGTGCCGCCGAGAATGAGGATCAGCGCGAAGAAGGTAATCAGCGCAAGCACCAGTCGGGTGAGCGGAAAGCGGCGGTGCGTCGCCATGAGAATGGGCAGCGCAATAAGCACCGGCATGACCTCCATCCACCAGGTCAGGCGATCGTACGGCGAGATCGCCGAGACCACGACGGCGGCGACCACGATCGCCACCAGCGCCCACTCAAAGCGTTCATCGTCTCGCCGCATGCAGCCTCCTGCGCGCACTGTCGTGCATCTGTGATCAACCCGACAAGCTACACCGTTGTTCGCCGGCTCGGGTCGGAACCGTGCTTCGCCAGTAATGCCGCTTTGCATTCGAATGTCAGCGGATGGTCGCACGGGCGCACCCGTGACGCACATCGGGCCGGCGCTTAAACTGATCGTCATGCCGACATCCGACACCCTGCTCGCCTTCCTTGCCATTGCAGTCGTCCTTACGCTCGCCCCGGGGCCGGACAACCTGCTCGTCCTCGGCGAGAGCCTGGCGCGTGGCCGGCTCGCCGGCTTTGGCATTGCCGTGGGCTGCGCACTGGGCTGCTTCACCCATATTCTATGGGCGACGCTCGGGGTGAGCGCGGCACTCGCCGCTTCGCCGCGCGCATTCACCGCGCTCAAGCTGGCCGGGGCGGCGTATCTGGTGTGGATTGGCGTGCAGGCATGGCGCGCTGGCAGCCCGGCGCTCGCCCGCGGCGGCGCAGCGCCTCCACGGCCGTGGCGAAAGGACGTGGCGCGGGGTTTCATCGCCAACGCGATCAATCCCAAGGTCGCATTGTTCTTCCTCGCCTTCATGCCACAGTTCGTAGCCGCCGGCAGCGGACAGGCGACACTGCAGATGATCGTTCTCGGTCTGGTATTCGTGGCCCAAACGATCGCGGTGTTCGGCGCCATCGCCTTTGCCGCCGGCGGCATCGGCCGCATGCTGCGCCGACGACCTCGCCTCGCGCCATGGCTCGACCGCCTTGCCGGCACCGTTTTCATCGCGCTCGCCGTGCGCCTCGCAATGGACAGCACCGGGCCGTAGAGTAAGCGCCGCTGTCCGCTGCCGAATCGGCGTGCGGCACGCTACACTCGCGCGATGCGACACCGTGCCCATGGCGCCCTGCCCGCGCCCGAACCCACCCAGCGCGCCGACTGGCAGACGCTCAAAACGCTGATTCCCTACCTTTGGAGCTATCGCGGCCGGGTGGTGCTGGCGCTCTCCTGCCTGCTGCTCGCCAAGGTCGCCAACGTTGGCGTGCCAATGGTGTTCAAGCATGTCGTCGATGCGCTCGACGTACCCGACGGCGCGGCCCTGGTGGTGGTGCCCGCGTCGCTCTTGCTGGCCTACGGCACGCTGCGATTTTCGACCACGCTATTCACCGAATTGCGGGAACTGATATTCGCACGCGTCACCCAGCAGGCTGTACGCAACATCTCGCTGCAGGTGTTTCGCCACCTGCATTCGCTGTCGCTCGGTTTCCATCTCGACCGGCAGACGGGCGGACTGACGCGCGACATTGAACGCGGCACGCGCGCGGTCGGTTCGCTGATTAGCTATACGCTCTACAGCATTCTGCCCACGCTGGTGGAAATCGGCTTGGTGATCGGCATCTTGTGGGTCAATTACGACGCCGTGTTCGCACTCATCACGGGCGGCACGCTGGGGCTGTATATCTATTTCACCATGCGTGTCACCAACTGGCGCACCAAGCTGCGCCGCCGCGCAAACGAACTGGATTCGGCGGCCAACGCCGCCGCCATCGACAGCCTGCTCAACTTCGAGACGGTGAAGTATTTCAACAACGAGGGCTTCGAGGCGCGCCGCTACGACGCGCAACTCGCATCGTGGTCGGAAGCGCAGATCAAGAACCAGTTGTCGCTTTCGGGCCTTAACATCGGCCAAGCGGCGATCATCGCCTGCGCGGTCACGACGATGATCTTTCTCGCCGCGCGCGATGTCGCCGCCGGGCGCATGACGCTCGGCGACATCGTGCTGATTAACGCCTACATGCTGCAGTTGTATATCCCGCTCAATTTTCTCGGCACCATCTACCGCGAAATCCGCCAGGCGCTGACTGACATCGAGCGCCTGTTCGGGCTTCTGAACCAACGCCGGGAGATTGCCGACAAGGCGGACGCTGGCAGCCTGCCGGGCGGTCCGGCAACGGTTCGCTTTGAGAACGTCGGTTTCGCTTACGATGCCGCTCGGCCGATCCTGTTCGATGTCGACTTCGAGGTCCCTGCCGGCAAGACGGTCGCCGTGGTCGGCCATTCCGGTTCGGGCAAATCGACCATCGCCCGCCTGCTTTTCCGTTTCTACGACGTCACCAGCGGTCGCATCTTGGTTAATGGTGTCGACATTCGCGATCTGCAGCAAGACAGCCTGCGCAGCGCGATCGGCATCGTCCCGCAGGACACCGTGCTGTTCAACGACACCTTGCGCTACAACATCCAGTATGGCCGCCCCGACGCGCCCGAAGGCTCCGTCGACGTCGTTGCCGAGGCGGCGCAATTGACCGGCTTCATCGGCCACTTGCCACTCGGCATGGAAACCCGGGTCGGCGAGCGCGGCCTCAAGCTCTCCGGTGGCGAAAAGCAGCGTGTCGCCATTGCCCGCGCGCTGCTCAAGGATCCGGCCATCCTCATCTTCGACGAGGCCACGTCGGCGCTCGACTCACGCACCGAAAAAGCCATTCAGGCTCAGATTGAACTGGCAGCGCGTGGCCGCACCGCCTTGGTCATCGCGCATCGACTATCCACGATCGCGCACGCCGACGAAATTCTCGTACTCGACCAGGGCCGCATCGTCGAACGCGGCCGCCACCGCGCACTACTCGCCGCCGACGGCGCCTATGCCCAAATGTGGCAACTCCAGCAACAGGAAGCCGCCGAAGCCAACGCGCAGGACACGCCGACTGCGTCGTAGCGCTTGACCTCTGCCCAAGCGATTCGCGCGAATTGCCTCTGCCACATGTCGTGTTGAGGAGTCCGCAGACGCGCACCTTACCGATGCGCTGCGCAACCTCTGTTGGTCAGAAATTGAGGGCGTACGCTTTGCAATTTCGACAGTGCGATTTCACGCGTGAAGGACAAAAAAACGGCGCCCGAAGGCGCCGATAAAGGACAGAGTTGAATCGCCTCAGTGCTGACGGCGACGCAGTCCCATGACACCCAACAGGCCGAGACCTGCCAGTGCCAAAGAACCCGGTTCCGACACTCCCGTGCCGGGCTG
>CBDULG010000055.1:0-13347 GCA_965367985.1 uncultured Rhodocyclaceae bacterium | reverse complement strand
ATGGGCGGCGCCGGCGGCGCTGGCGGTGTCGGCGGCATGGTGAGCCTGAATGGTGGAACGTTCGACATGTCGAATTCCATCTCCGGCAGTTTTACCAACGGCGCAGGCATCCTGGTCTCCAGCCAGAACTCCGGCATGTCCTCGCTCGTGCAACAAAGCGTCAATGTGCAGGCCAACCTCAACGTAGGTCGGTAACGGTGTAAGTGGGCCGGTCGCAGGATGTTTCTGCGGCTGGCCCGCATGCCCAGAGGAGCAACGGTTATGTTTTATCTCGATAGACGAATAACGAAGATGCTGCCAGCGGCCTTGCTGCCAGTATTGTTTATGGCGGGTGTGGCGCATGCCGAGCCCGACGAACCGGCTGATTTTCTTTCACCCATCAACACCTTTCTACCGGCTCCGGAACCGCTGACCCGGCTCGGTTCTGCGCCCGTCAGTGAAGATGCGCTGAATCGCCAGCGCGGTGGTACAAATACAATGAATGACATGGAACTCGATGGCGTTGTGGGTAACAACCACGCATCGAATCTGGTCACAGGTCAAAACATCGTCACGGATGGCTCGCTCACGGGTAACGCCGGTCTGACGACCGTCGTCCAAAACTCGGGTAACAACGTGCTCGTCCAGAACGCCACGATCGTGAACCTCCAGTTACAGTGAGCGCGCCATGAGACTGATCTCGATGCTGCGTTTAGGTTTGTTTCTCGCGTTGGCTTCCGGGGCCGCAACGGCGGCGGAATTGACGTTTCCGACTGACGTTGTCGGCCCCTACACCTTAAAAGTGACCAGCCTGAAGGAGGCGCGTCATCTAACGACGCTGCGGCAGCAGTACGATTTCAGTTGTGGTTCCGCCGCGCTGGCCACCTTGCTCACGCATCACTATGGTCGCAAGACCACCGAGCAGCAGGTCTTCATCGACATGTTCAACACGGGTGACCAGGCGAAAATCCGCCGAGAAGGCTTTTCGCTGCTCGACATGAAGCGTTATTTGGCGAATCAAGGATTTCAGGCGGACGGATTCGAGGCGCCGCTTGACGCGCTGGTCAAGGCGGGGATTCCTGGCATCGCGCTGGTCAACGAAAATGGCTACAACCATTTCGTGGTGATAAAGGGCGTGAAAGACGGGCGTGTCTTGATCGGCGACCCGGCCTTTGGCACGCGCGCCATGTCGCGGGAAGACTTTGCCCGCATCGCTCAGCAAAAGGTGCTGTTCGTAATCCGCAGCCATTTGGAAGTCGCTCGCTTCAATCTTGAAGCCGATTGGCGTCTCGCGCCACGTGCACCCGTGGAGATGGGTTTGCGCGCACCGATCGACATGGTGCGCTTCGCACGGTCAGGTTCAGACTTCTAGCCACCGCGCTTGCGTTGGCTCATCGCACTGCCCCATACAGGAGAGGGTTATGTGCAGGACATTGTATATAACACCACGACGGTTCGTCGTGGGTGCCGTATTAGCCGGGTTGGCTATGCCGGTCAGTGCAGCAGGCGACGTTGCCCTTGCTGACATGGATCGCTGGCGCATGCTTGAAGCCGAACAACTCGACGAAGTGCGAGGCGGCTTCGAGATGCCTGATCTTGGCCTGAAGTTGTCGTTCGGTTTGCAGCAGTCGATACTGATCAACGGCGAACTGGTCTCTCGCACTGTGCTCAATCTGCAGCAGTTACAGGCGACGATTGCCAATCAGGTGGAGGCGGCGCGGGCTGATGTGATCAGTACCACCGCCGGAATCAGCGCACAAGTGCAGGCCCAGGTCGCCGAACAGCTTCGCGCAGTCGGGCTGCAAACGACACCTGTCACGACCGTGACGCATACAGGGGCGTCGCAACCCGTTCAAGGTCAATCTGCGAGCGTAGCGCAGCAGGTCGCTGGGGCGCCTTCATCGGTATCGACTGCCACGGTGAGCCAGCCAGTGGTCGCCGCGCCGTCCGCAGGTAGCTCAACGACGTCGGTGTCTACCGCGCCGACCCATAGTCAGCCTGTTGTGGCTGCTCCTTCTACGAGCGCTTCGACACCAATGGCAACGTCGAGTACGCCCGCTGCTGCACAATCCAGCGCGCAGGTCATTACACCCGCCGCCGGCGCGGCGTCCATCCCGGTTGCCGTCGTACAAAATGGCGCCGGCAACTCGGTTGGTACCACGTCTGTCGTTGGCAACAGTTCGTCGGTGACGACTATTCTCCAAAATACGCTCGACAACCAGCGTATTCAGGTGCTCACTGAGGTAAGCGCGTCTGCGAACAGTCTTGAGCTATTGCGTGAAATAGACTTTGCCCAATCGATCCGTGAAGGGATTATCGGTTCGTTGCGAAGGTAGCCAAAGCACAACGCTGAGCCTGCGTGTTTGCAATGGCAGCAATCTGAAAAGTCGCCCGAGCATAGTAAAGGAGCCGCATCGATTAGATGGCGGCTCCTTTGTCTTGGGCGCAGATACCCTGGCGAGACAAGGAGAGCCCGCCGCTAAGGCGAGGCTGTGCCAATCGTTGGCGTCTAGAATGGTTTGGCGTGCGATTTATTTCACGCGGCGTGACGAAGCTGTATCCGCATTGTTGGTGCGTAGAACGGCATCACTGCGAGGTCGATTTGTTATATCGCGAGTACGCCGCGCGGATCTTGACGCTGGAGTGATAAAAAAACCGCAGCGGCAATACGGCGCGCTGCGGTTCAGTTGTAGATCGTGACGGATCGGTCAAAGCGTCATCGGTAGTCGTACCGTTAGCGTGAGGTCGGGGGTGTCGCGCGTGACGCCTACACCCAACGAGACGTTGAGTGAGGTCTTGGGCGAGAAACGGTACGCATAACCGAACATTAACGTACCCAACTGCACCCGCACACCGAGACGATCGTCTTCACCGTCGATTTTCGCTATACCCACCGAGGCGTGATCATAGCCGACACTGAATGACGATCGATTGTTCAAAGCCAAGCCCATGCCGAAGTTGAATCCGAATACCCCTCCCGGTTGTACCGTTCTCATTTCTGAGGTGATAGTCCCGTTTACTTCCTGCTTGATGTCGACGTCGCGCTCGAAACTGTATTGATAATTGACACCGCCGAAGAAGATAACCGGGTCTGACGGAAACAGGAAAGTAATGCCGGGTTGCAACGAGTAAAAACCCGAGCCGGTTGGCAGGTCTTTAAGGAGCGGTCCAAAGCCTGGTACCGAGACGTTGGTCGAGTCAAACTGATCAGAACCCGTGCGGGTCTTGAATCGCAGCGAAGCAATATAGATAGGCTCGTCCGCTCTCGCGACGTTCAGTTGATAGCGTGCCGAAAACTCGATATCGCCAATGTCTTGGCCGTCCGCATTGAAAAGCTGGTCAATGCTGCTGCCCGCTTGAGTTTGCGATGCGGTGGCAAGTGGCCGACGGATCGTGTCATCGGTGCGATAGACATAAGGAATCTTTGCTTCCACCTCCATTCGGTTGGTCAAGCCTGTGCGTGCGGTAAGCGCGGCCGTCCAGGTGTTCCGCTTGACTTCACGCACGTCGATGAGGCCGATTGCCAGTGCTGGAATGATGGTGTATCCAACCAGCGCAACACGGTTACTTGCCGAATACGAGTATTGCAGCGATGGCTCGAGGATGTAGGTTCCGGGCGGCGTGAGCACGCCTGGCTGGTCGAAGATCTGCGCTACTGGTGCGGTTTCTTCCTTCTCCGTCGGTGCCACACCGACGGGCTGTTGAGTCTGTTGCTGCTGTGCCTGCGCCACGGTGGTGCGTGCGGGCGTTTTCTCGCCCGGCCCGGCCGCGCGCATTGTTTCAAGGCGTTCAATGCCCACTTTGTCGCGGATTTGATTCAAGCGCGCTTCTTCAGCCTGCATTTGCTTGCGCAGAGCGTCGAGGCGTTGCGTCTGCTCAAGCAGCATTTTCTTGAGCTCACCCAGCGTTGGGCCGGTCTCGGCGCCGTCCGCTGCACTGACGGTGCCCGCGGCGCATGTCAAGGCCGCGGCAATCAGCGCGAGGTGGTGGCGGCCTGTTGCCGCCGACTTGCGTTTGGTCATGGTGAGTCTTATCTCCCTGTGTTGTTTTTTCAGTCCAGATCGGCAGATTCGGCGACCTGGTTCGCCGCCGGCGGATTCGGGTTGTGGATGCCGAGACGCGTCATCATGCGATAGAGCGTGCCACGCGAGACGCCCAGTTCGCGCGCGGATTTGGAAATATTGCAGCGATTGTGCTCGAGACTGTTGAGAATGATCTGCCGATCGAGCTTCGTCCTCGCACCCTCGAGCGTGGTGAAATCGTCGCTCGGGCGACTGCTGGTCAGCCCGAGATCGTCAGGCATGATCTGCGCGCCTTCGCACATGATCATTGCACGTCGTACCCGGTTGATGAGTTCGCGAACATTTCCGGGCCAGTTGTACTGCTCCATCGCTACCAGTGCCGATTCGCTGAAATTCATGAGGCGGGGCGTTTTGATTGACAGATTGTTGTCGAAAATCGCCCGCGCGAGCAAGCGAATGTCATCTCGCCGGTCGCGCAGCGCTGGAACATGGATATGCACCACGTTGAGCCGGTAGAAGAGGTCTGCACGGAATCGGTCGTCTGCCACTGCCGCGGTAAGGTCGACATTCGACGCGGCGACCACGCGCGTATTGACGGGGATATTTCGCGTGCCGCCAAGGCGGACAATGTTCATGTCCTGCAGAAAACGCAGCAGATTAGTTTGCAGGTCGAGCGACAGATCGCCGATTTCGTCCAGAAACAGCACGCCATTTTCGGACGCTTCGATGTTGCCGATTTTTCGTTGCGCCGCGCCGGTGAAAGCTCCTTTTTCATGACCGAACAATTCGGACTGGATCAGGCTGGCCGGAACCGCTGCGCAATTCATGGCGACAAACGGGCCTGCAGCACGTGCCGAATAGTCGTGGATGGCTCGCGCAACCAATTCCTTGCCAGCGCCCGATTCGCCACTCAGTAGCACCGGAACATCGACCTTGACGACTTTTTCCAGCTGGCTGTAGAGCGTTTGCATGACCCGGCTTTGACCGATCATGCCGAAGCGCGAACCGGGTTCGTCATGCGAATACATCTGCGAGCGCATGTTCGCCTTGCCGTATGCGTGGCCAAGTGTCATAAGCAAGCGCTCATTGTCCGCCGGCAGGGTGTGGAAATCGTGAAAATGCTGGACGATGCATGGGCGGAGCTTGGTGTTTTCAAGCATGTCCGGCGAGATTAGCGCGATCCATTCGCTGACCGTTGAGTCCGTCAGTTGAGGCAGCGCGGTCGGTAGACTCGCAACATCGGACTCCATGACGACAATGCCGACGAGGGCAGGCTTATCTTGTTGCAACTGGATTGCGGTGTCGAGATCACGCGCATGGCGAAAACGCCATTCGCCATTGGCGAAGCTTTTCAGGCCGTCCGCGATCCCGCCTTCTGGGTCGTAAATCAGAACATCTCTTGGTGACACTCTTGCCTCCCCGGTGGGTTGGGGTCTGGTTGGTCGTGACTTAGGTATTGACTGCCTTGCTATTTGGCTCCGCTTGTTTAGTGGTGGGTATCGATTTGATCAGCATCCGCTGGCCATCGTGCAAATACGCGCAAACGCTGGCTGGCGGCGCAAGCAGCGCGAACGCAGCCGCTATTGCCTGGGGGAAATCAGGTTTCTGGCCAGGGTAAGTGGCGGCGTCGCAAGCGCATAAACCGGCGGCGGGAGCTGCGCGATTCGCAGCTTGGGGAGTTGCATTTCAACATCCACTCGCCGGTTCATCTGACGTCCTTCGTCGGTCGAATTGGTCGCGACGAAACAGTCGATGCACTGGCTGCTGGTTATTTTTGAACGGCCCACGCCGGCTGCCACAAAGGCGCGGGTGACCGTTGCCGCGCGTTGGGCTGCGAGGGTTTCATTGACAGCCGGGTCACCGCTTGCGTCGGTGCGGCCACGCACATGAACATGTTTGGCCTCCTTGACAATTGGCACCAATTCCGCCACTGCCTTGCGCCCAACGGGGCCGAGCGATGAGCGATTGACGGCAAAGGGCACCATGCGCGTAATCGAGTCGAAAGTATGATCAAGGCGCAAGGGCGCGACGCCGGCACGCGAATCGGCCGACGCGACGAGTTGCGGCGCATACGGTGAAAACTGGACCCGCGCGCCGACGTTTTCGGATTGTTCGGTCAACGGCGTAGCCGCGAGCGCCTGCTGCTCATCGGACATCGTTTCTCTCGGCGAGAAAAGCATCATCGTATCGCGTGTCGTCGCCGCCACCTTGAGCGTGGGCAGGCCGCGTGCTGTCAGCGGTTGAGGCATCGCGACGGTGTAACTCGTCCCTGAGCGCGGGTCGATGAAGTAGGCTGCACTGGGACTTGGCGAGGGCGTCGCAGAATATTGACTGGATGTTCCAAAAAGAGAACAGCCGGGGAGCGCCGCCACAAGCAGTGGGACGGCAGCGTATTTGAGATGGTGGCCGAGGTGCTTCAATTTCCAACTCCTTCATTGCGCTGCTGGTGCAGCCTCGCGCGAGCGACGCAGGACGGGCAGAATACTACCCCCCGTCGGGCGAATTGCCGATTGCGCCTGAAATATACGCTCGTGCTCGACAGCCATTCCGAGGATGCGGTGCCGGCTGCCGTGTCAAGAAACCAAGCAAGAATTGTTCCGTTTTAAGCTCGACGGGCAATAAGTGCTTGATGCCGCAGAAGAGTCTTCTAGAAGATGACGAACGAGTCAAGACGCGCCCGGCCGGAGGTGTAAAGAATCCTGACGGCTTGTGCGGTATTACCGCTTCAGTGCGAGTTGGCTGCACGAACGAAGCGATTCTTTTAGGCCGATGCGCGTTCACGGCGATGCAAAAGCAATCCAGCGGCACTGAAAATGATCTTTCTCTCACATGGCAGCGGCGCGGGCAGAGCACGCGACAATTGGACTCCGCGATCGAGTCGAGTCTCTCTCCGTGCTCGCGGCGAATTCAGATTTTGCGCCAGACGGTCGCCAGCCAAGGTTGTTCGTGCCGCGGGCGGCCCGGCGGGCGGTAAAAGTGTTCGATTTCGTCGAATCCGGCGTCGGTAACCAGTGCGCGCCAGGCCGCCAGATCGTAGTAGCAGCCATAGCGCGCGCCGCTGTAGCCTTCCTCGTTGTTGCCGCGCGGGTTGGAACAGAACAGCACGCCGCGCGCCCTGAGCGTGTGATGCAGCGCACGCAGCACGCCCGGGAGGGCCTCTTGCGGGGTGTGGAAGAGCGCGGCGTTGGCGAATGCGCCGTCGAAACGTGCTGCGGGCAGATCGAGCGAAATGAAATTTTGCCACCACACCTCGCAACCGGTCGACCGGCGGGCCATGGCAACGAAGGCGGCTGCGCCGTCAAGGCCGACCGCTTCATGTCCAAGCGCCCGAAAGCGCGCCAGATCGCGCCCCGGGCCACAGCCAACATCGAGGATCGAAAAGGGCGGATCGCTCTCGATGGCGCGCAGCAGCGCGTCGATGTTCTGGCTCACGTCATGGTCGAGCGTTCCTGCGCGATAGGACGCTGCGTTGTCTTCATAGTGCGAAAGGGTGGCGGCGGCCAATTCGGCCGGGCTGGGGCGCTCGGGCATGGTGGTTTGGGTGCTCGCGGGAGGTGCAACACGAGAATACGCCATCACTGCGCATCGCGGGCCGGCGGTATCATGCGGCATCCATGGGTACCCTCTTCATCAGCTATCGGCGCGACGACAGCCAGGGCTTTGCCGGGCGGCTGGAAGATGACCTGAGCAGACGATTCGGCGATGCGCAGGTTTTTCGGGACCGGGAAATACCCGCGGGAACCGATTTTGCGTCGCATTTGGAGCACCACCTCGCCGAGGCCGAGGTGGTGCTGGTGGTCATTGGTCCGAACTGGCTGGCAGCGCGCGATGCAGCGGGCCGGCGCCGGCTCGATGCGCCGAAGGACTGGGTGCGTCGGGAAATCATGCTGGCCCTGGCTACTGAAGTACCGGTGGTGCCAGTGCTGGTGGGTGGCGCGGCCATGCCAGCGGCAAGTGAACTGCCCACGGTGCTCGCGCCGCTTGCCGGTCGGCAGGCATTCGTGCTGTCGGACCGCCGGTGGCCGCAGGAACTCGACGACCTGGCTGATCAAGTGGCGCGGCTGTCGCCGGCGCTGGCCGCGGCACGACATGCCAGGCGCCGCGCAAGCGCGCCCCCTGCGCCGCGCGCGAACGCAGCTACGCCGTCGATCTGGTGGCGCCTTGTGCCGTGGCTGGGACGGCGCGTGAGCAAACTGATTGGCGTCATGGTGACGCTCTCGGTGCTCTTCATTCTGGTCAGGGCGCTCGGTAGCGCACAGGCCAATCGCATGCTCGACAAGGTCATCGCTACCGCGCTGGCGCAGATCAAGGCGCTGCTTTGAGGTCGATTGGCATCAGGCGGTGAGTCCGGCCGCGCTGGCACTGGCGCCGCTCAGGGCGCCTGCCGGGTGCGTCCTTCGAGATCGTCGACGACAATCGACAGGGCCTGTGTCGATAGGATCACCTCGATGAGCGACAAAACCAGGGAAGCGGCGAGCGCGACGATCGACAGCCCGAACAAGACTTCCCCGAGCGTGCCGTGCGCGCTGAAGATGGCGAGCATGGCCAGCGCGCACAACAGAAAGCTCAATACACCGAAGGTCTGCATGTATTTGATCAGGCTGATTCGGCGTTTCAGTCCGGGGATTTGCATTGCCACCAAATTCGCTTCGGCGCCGTCTGCGGCGGCGAGTTGGCGAATCAACTGCGCGAGCGTCAGGAAGCGGTTGGTGAAGGCCAGCAACAGCAGTGAGATGGCGGGGAACAACAGGGCGGGTGTGGTGATGTCCATGAGCGTGGTGCGCGCTGAGTTTGCGCCATTATTCCACGGGACGCAGGCACCCCGGCGCGCTCACACCTTGTGCGTCGACAGCAGGATGCTTGTTTCGCTGTTGGCGATGCCGTCGATGTCGCGCACGCGGCCGAGCGCGCGGTCGAAGGCTTCGAGCGAATCGGTGCGCAGTTCGGCGAGAAAATCCCAGCGGCCGTTGGTCGAGTGCAGGGTGCACACCGCCGGCTCGCCACGCAGGGCCTTGAGTACGGCGTCCGAGCGGTTGCCCTCGACTTCGATGCTCATCCAGGCGCGAATGCGATGGGCTTCGGCGGCCGGTTTGAGGCGCACGGTGTAACCGCCGATCACGCCGCTGTCCTCGAGCTTGCGCAAGCGGTTGACCACGGTGCCGCGCGACACCCGCAAACGCTGGGCGAGCGTCGCCACAGGCACACGGGCGTTGTCGCGCAGCAGCGCGATCAATTCGCGATCAGTGTCATCGAGTTTGTGCAAATCGTCATTCATGCGTGTTGTTTTGATCAGATGTGCACTAATAATAGACAAGATGCTGACTTTTTGTTGACTAACGCCGTGGCCACAATAGGAGCGTGACTTCTCATTGATAAGGCCAGCACGATGACTCCATCCGCACACATTCTGATGATCGATCCAGCGCATTTTGATGTGCACTATGCGATCAATCCGTGGATGCGTCCGACCCAGTGGGCCGCCGATGCGGCGACCATGCGGTCACGTGCGCGTGCCAGCTTCACCGCGCTGCGCGATACGCTCGAGCAGCTTGGTTGCCGCGTCAGCACGGTGGACGGCGTCGCCGGTCTGCCGGATATGGTGTTTCCGGCAAATGCCGGCATCGTGCTCGATCGTCGGGTCTTGCTGGCGCGTTTTCGCCATGCCGAGCGCCAAGGCGAGGAGGCCCAATTCGCTGCCATCTTTCGTCAGCTGCAGGCGCAGGGTGTGGTCGACACGCTGGATTTCCTGCCGCTTGGGTGCTATCAGGAAGGCGCTGGCGACTGCATTTGGGACGCGGCGCGCGGACATTTCTGGGCGGGCTGGGGCCCGCGTTCGTCGCGCGCGTCGATCGACGTGGTGGCAGCGCATTTCGACCAGCGCGTGGTCGCGCTGGAATTGGTCACTGAGCGCTCCTATCACCTCGACGTCTGTTTTTGCCCGCTGTCGGGCGGCGAAATTCTTTACTACCCGCCGGCACTGTCGGCCGAGTCGCGGGCGCGCATTGCGGCCGAAGTGAGTGCGGACCAGCGCATAGAAGCGACCGATGAGGATCTGGCGCTGTTCAATGTCAATGCCGTCAACGTCGGCCGCGATGTGGTGATGAGCCGCTGCAGTCCACGCTTGCGCGATGTGCTTGGCAAGCGCGGCTATCGCGTGCATACGGTCGATCTGGCGCCGTTCATGCTGTCGGGCGGCGGCGCTTTCTGCATGACTTTGCGCCTCGATCGGCACGCCCGCGCGGTGGCATGCGTGGCCGAGCCGTGCCTGACCAGCTGAGAAAAAGGAGGACATCATGGTTCGCACCATCGACGTACCCGCGATGCAGGCTTGGTTGCGCCGCCGGGGCGTGAGTACGGTGATTGCCGAACTGGCCGAGGCAATTCGCGGCGACTACCTGCGCTGGCACGAAATCGAGAAAACCCCGCGCCTGGCCAGCCATTCGCGGGTCGGCGTAATTGAACTCATGCCGGCCGCCGATGGCACGCATTATGGCTTTAAATACGTCAATGGCCATCCGGCGAACGCGCGCGAAGGCAAACTCACGGTGATGGCTTTCGGCGTGCTCTCGGATGTGGCCACCGGCTACCCGCTGCTGCTCTCCGAGATGACGATTGCCACCGCCTTGCGCACCGCCGCGACTTCAGCCATCGCGGCGATCGAAATGGCGCGACGCGACGCGCGCTGCATGGCCTTGATCGGTAACGGTGCGCAAAGTGAGTTCCAGGCGCTGGCCTTCCATCATCTGCTGGGCATCGACACCATTCGCGCCTTCGATGCCGATGGCGATGCCACGGCGCGCTTGCAACGCAATCTCGGCTATCTGCCCGGCCTGCGAATCGAGGCCACGCAGAGCGTTGCCGAAGCGGTGCGCGGCGCCGATATCGTTACCACGGTCACGGCCGACAAGCGCCGCGCGACTGTGCTCACCGCCGACATGATCGAGCCGGGTGTGCATGTCAACGCGCTCGGCGGCGACTGCCCGGGCAAGACCGAACTTGCGGCGGAAATCCTCGAGCGCGCGCGCGTGGTGGTCGAGTACGCGACGCAGACGCGCGTCGAAGGTGAAATCCAGCAGATGCCCGAGGATTTTCCGGTGATCGAGTTGTGGCAGGTGCTGAGCGGCGCAATTCCAGGCCGGCAGGATGCACAGGAAGTGACGGTGTTCGATTCGGTCGGCTTTGCGCTGGAAGACTTCACCACGCTGCGCTATCTGTACACGCAGGCAGAAGCCGGGGCTTTTGGCGAGATGCTGGCGCTGGTTCCGGCCCTCGATGACACGCGCGACCTGTTCTCGCTGGTCGCACCGTCCGCCGTCGTGTCACACCAGCACGAAACGGTGTGCGCGTAAGACAGGAATCAATGAAAACGCCCCGCGGCACATCTGCGCCGCGGGGCGTTTCGCTTACTACGCCTTAATTCAGGCGACTTTCGTGGCGGCCTTGCTCACTGCCTCGACCGTGGCGTCAGCGGCCTTGTTGATGTTGGCTTCGGCCAGATCAACAACCTTGCGTGCTTTCTTGCTGGCATCGTCGAATGCGGCATTGGTCGCGGTCACGGCCTGCTTCACTGCCTTGGCAACGACATCACCACCGACCGGAGCGTTGGCGGCGAAGTTGTCGATCGCAACGTTCAGCTCTTTGTTGATGGCTTCGAACTTGGTGCCGAGGATGGTGTTGACCGATGCGCCGAACTCATTGGCGATGGCGTAGCAGGCACGGGCGTAGCCGATACTGCGGACCAGGGCCGGCTCGATCGCGCCGACGGCGACGGCGCCAGCAGCTTTCGGCTCTTTGGCAGCGACGAAGGCTTCGACGGTTTTTGCGTTGTCGGCAACCGTGTTGCGCACGACGTCGAACGTAAGCGCGGCGAAGCGCTCGGCAGATGCGATCTGCAGGTTTGCAAGGGCGTTGAACGTGTCGATGACTTCAACGTTGGAAACAGCCGGGGTGTTTTTGGTAGCCATGTGATTCTCCAATTAAAGGTTGATTCAAAATTTTGCCGCAGCTGCCATCTCGGCTTGATGCTGCAGTGCACAATTTGAATTCTACATACCTCACTTGCCGTGTCAACACTTTTTTGTGCAGTGCAACAATAGTTTCTTGACGGCTTGATGCCCGCTGGCGGCATTGTCATCGGCGGACGTTCGGTAAGGGCATCGTGGCCGGCCGCGGCGCGCCAATCGTAATGCTGCGTAAATCCGTGGGCGGCCGGCTTGTCGGTCGCGGGGCGGCCTGCTAGCCTGCGTGCTCTGACACGCGCATCCACGGGATGGTTGAATGAAGCTCGTTTTCCGGATCTTGATTGGAGTGGTGGTGCTTGCGGTGCTTGCTGTCGCCGCGTTGACTGCCTACTTCGCCTTTGTTTTCGATCCCAACGACTATCGCGACCGGCTCGCCGAGACCGTCGAGCAGCATACTGGACGCACCTTGACGCTGAGCGGCGATATCGAGCTGTCGGTTTTTCCGTGGCTCGGACTCAAGCTCGGCGCGGCCGAACTCGGTAACGCACCGGGTTTCTCCGAGCGTCCTTTCGCCTCGCTGTCCGCGGCCGAAGCGCGTGTCAAGCTCGCGCCACTGCTCGGCGGCAACGTCGCCATCGACCGCGTGACCTTGCATGGTTTGCAGTTGAGCCTGGAGCGCAATGCGGCGGGCGAGACCAATTGGGCGGATCTGGCCCAGGAGGACGCCCCGCACGGTGCCGGTGAAGCGGCCGACACGCGCGACAGCGCAGGTGCGCCGGTATCGCTGGCGGTCGGCGGTATCGACATCCAGGACGCCTCGATTCGCTGGAGCGATGCGACAAGTGGTCGTGAAGACGTGATTTCGGATGTCGACGTGGTTACCGGCGAAATCCAGCCAGGCGCGCCCTTCGATATCGACGCCGGGGCGAGTTTTGCACTCGCTGAACCGGCGGCGAACGGGCGGCTCACGCTGGCCGGACGTGCAACGCTCGACCTGGCGGCCCAGCAATATCGGATCGACGACCTGCGCGCGACCGTGGCCGCAAAGGGCGCCGGTTTGCCAGGAGGCGCCATCGACGCCAATCTGATGGCCGATGTCGATGCCGATCTGCAGGCCGGCACCGCCGCCGTTGATTCACTCGCGCTCACCGCGTATCAGGTGCAGGCCACGGGCGCGCTGAAGGCGACCGAATTGGCGACGACGCCAAGCTTCGCCGGGGCGCTGGAAATCGCCGGCCTCGATCCGCGCACGCTGATGGACGCGCTCGGCATGCGCGCGCCGGCCACCGCCAATCCGGAGCAGCTCAAGCGCGCCTCCTTCAAGGCGAACCTGTCGGGTACGCCTGAGCGCGTCGCGCTTAGTGACATTGTTGCCACCCTCGACG
>CBDULG010000054.1:0-13614 GCA_965367985.1 uncultured Rhodocyclaceae bacterium | reverse complement strand
AACCGGTCGGCCGCGCACTGCTCGAAGCCCTTGACGTGCCCGACGCGGTCAGCCATGTGTTCGACGAAAAGAACCCCTACGGCGGCAGCTGGCCCCCGTCTAAACTGCGCGACATCTACTTCGTTTCCTGCCTGTGCGCCGAAACGCCTAATCCCTTCCTCCAATTCAGCCCAGGGCTGCGAAGCACGCTGCTGCAATCCGCCACGCGCGATATCGAACCGGCCGCGCTCGAAGATTTGCGTCAGGCCGCACGCTCCACCCGCGACGATCTGGTCGCCGTGCTGCGCGGCTGATCCGCGCCAGCGGCAGGTGTGTCGCGACGTGTATAATCCGCGTCGCGCCGCACTGGCGCACCACCTTGCGAGGGTGGCGGAATTGGTAGACGCACTGGATTTAGGTTCCAGCGCCGAAAGGCGTGAGAGTTCGAGTCTCTTCCCTCGCACCAGACGCCCTGCCCCGACGCGCCGATGCCGGTCGATCATTACGAGAATTTTCCCGTTGCATCGCTGCTGCTTCCGGCGCGCCTGCGCGAGCCGGTCGAAGCGATCTACGCATTCGCACGCAGCGCCGACGACATCGCCGATGAGGGCGATGCCGCGCCGCTCACCCGGCTCGCGCAACTGAGCGAATACCGCTGCGCGCTTGATCGGATTGAACACGGCGACACCCCGGATGATGCGATGTTTGCCCGACTGGCACGCAATATTCGCGGTCACGCCCTGCCGCTACAGCCCTTCCGCGATTTGCTCGATGCGTTCAGTCAGGATGTCGGCAAGACGCGCTATACCAATTTCGATGAACTGCTCGACTACTGCCGCCGCTCGGCGAATCCGGTTGGGCGCTTGTTGCTGCGACTCTATCGTGCCGACACGCCCGTTAATATCGCGCGCTCGGACGCCATCTGCACCAGCCTGCAGCTGATCAACTTCTGGCAGGATGTACGCCTCGATCGCGAGAAGGATCGCATCTATCTTCCTGAAGACGAAATGGCGCGCTTCGGCGTCAGCGCGTCGCAACTCGATGCGCAGCGGGTTGATGATGCCTGGCGCGCGTTGATGGCGTTTCAGGTTGAACGTGCGCGGACCATGATGAATCGCGGCGCGCCGCTCGCCGCCACGCTGCCAGGCCGCATCGGCTGGGAGCTGAAATTGATCGTGCTGGGCGGCCTGCGTATCCTCGAGCGCATTGAAATGGCAGGCTACGACGTTTTCCGTCGTCGCCCTGCGCTGGGCAAGACCGACACCTTGCGCATGCTCTTCGGCGCGCTCAACTACAGCAAGAAGACCCGATGAACCCTCACGAGTACTGTCAGCAAAAAGCGGCTGCCAGCAAATCGAGCTTTTATTACAGCTTTCTGTTTCTGCCGCCCGAGCGCCGTCAGGTCATTGTCGCCCTGTATGCGTTCTGCCGCGAGATCGACGATGTCGTCGACGAATGCCACGATCTGTCGCTCGCGCAGACCAAGCTGGACTGGTGGCGATCCGAAATTGCGCGCAGCTATGCAGGCGAGGCGACCCACCCGGTCGGCCTCGCGCTTGCCGATGTCCAGCGGGTGGTCAGTCTGCCAGCCGAGCAACTGCTGGAAATCATCGACGGCATGCAAATGGACCTGACGCAAAGCCGCTACCTCGACTTCAAGGCGCTGCGGCTCTATTGCTATCGCGTTGCCAGCGTCGTCGGCCTTCTGGCTGCCGAGATTTTCGGCTATCGGGATCGCCAGACGCTCAAGTACGCGCACGACCTTGGCCTGGCGTTCCAGCTCACCAATATCATCCGCGATGTCGGTGAGGACGCACGGCGCGGCCGCATCTATTTGCCCATCGACGAACTACAGCGATTCAATGTGCCGGCGAGCGACATTCTCGCGGCCAAGCACACCGATGCGTTCCGCGCGCTGATGCAGTTCCAGGCCGATCGCGCCATCGGCTTCTACGATCAGGCGATGGCCCAACTGCCGGCCACCGACCGCAAGGCGCAACGCCCCGGCCTCATCATGGCGGCGATCTATCGCACCCTGCTCGACGAAATCGCCCGCGACGGCTTTCTCGTGCTCGATCGCCGTACCTCGCTCACACCCGTACGCAAACTGTGGATCGCCAGCCGCACCTGGCTCAAGGGCTGATCCGGTGGCAGCGGGCGCCCACGCCGACAAGATGAACGTAGGCATCATCGGCGGCGGTTATGCCGGCCTTGCCTGCGGGGTTGAGCTCGTGCGCCGCGGCGCGCGTGTGGCGGTATTCGAGGGCTCACGCACACTCGGCGGGCGAGCACGCGTCGTGCACAAGGCCGACATGTCGGTCGACAACGGCCAGCACATTCTCGTCGGCGGATACAGCGAGACGCTTCGCCTCATGCGCCAGGTCGGCGTGCGCCCCAACGCGCTCGCCGCCCGCCCGCTCGATTTGTACTACCCGGGACAGTTCCGCCTGCAAGCGGCGCGATTGCCCGCACCGCTGCATCTGGCCGCCGGTCTGCTGCGCGCCGAAGGCATGAGCTGGCCGGAGCGGCGCGCCTGCCTGCGTTTCATTCGGCATCTCAAAGCGCACCGCTTCCGCCTCGCGGCGCACCTGACCGTTGCCGAGTTGCTCGACAACGCCGATCAGCCGGTGCGTCTGCGCCGTTTCGTGTGGGAGCCACTGTGTCTGGCCGCACTCAACACGCCCGTGCAACACGCCTCGGCACGCGTCTTCGCCAACGTGCTGCGCGACAGCCTTGCCGCGGGCGCCGGCGCAAGTGAATTGCTGATTCCGAAGGTCGATCTGTCCGAGTTGTTCCCGGTGCCCGCCGCTCGATGGCTCGGCCGCCGTGGCAGTTCGGTGTACATCACGGAATCGATCAAGGCCATCGAGCCCGAAGGCAAGCGCTTCCGGCTCGAAGGCGATCCGATGGCGGCACGGCGCTTTGATCATGTCGTCGTCGCCACTGCGCCGTATCACGCCATCGATCTACTCTCGCCCTTCGACTCGCTGGGCGCGCTCGTCGCCTCGCTTAAGGCGCTGACCTACGAACCCATTCTTACCACCTATCTGCAATATGACCACACCGTCCGCCTGCCCGCGCCGATGATCGGCGCCGACGGAGGATTCGCGCAGTGGTTTTTCGACCGTGGCCAGTGCGGCGGCCCCGAAGGCCTCGTCGCCGCAGTGATCAGCGCGGGCGGCGCGCACCTCGACCTGCCGAAGGAAGAACTGGAACTGGCGCTCCACAACGAACTCGAAGCGCTGCTCGATCGTCGCCTGCCAACGCCCGAAGACATCCTGACGATCACCGAAAAGCGCGCCACCTTCGCCTGCCTGCCAAATCTTTCAAGGCCCGACGTGCGCACTGCGCAGCGCGGAGTCTGGCTGGCCGGGGACTACGTCGACGGCCCCTATCCGGCAACGCTCGAAGGCGCGGTGCGATCGGCCGTGCGCTGTGCGGCCGCGCTCAGCAAGGCCGCATAGTCCTTACGCGGCGGTTACAGGCTCCGCCGAGCGGGCATCGAGCATTCCGCCCTTCATGTGCAGCACGCGGTCACAGCGCGAAGCCAGTGCATCGTCATGGGTGACGAGAATCAGCGTCGTGCCGCGCTCGCGGTTCAATTCGAACATCAGCTCGATCACCTCGGCGCCGGTTTCGGCATCGAGATTTCCGGTGGGTTCGTCGGCAAGCAGCACCGCTGGATCCGGGGCGAAGGCGCGGGCGAGCGCGACGCGCTGTTGTTCACCGCCCGAGAGATGTTTCGGATAATGATTGATCCTTCCCTTGAGGCCGACACGCGCCAGCCAGTCGCGCGCCGTCGCCTCGGCATCCGCGTTGCCCGCCAACTCCAGCGGGAGCATGACGTTGTCGAGCGCGGTCAGCGCGGGCAACAACTGGAACGACTGGAAGACGAAGCCGATCTGCGCGCCACGCAGTTGCGCACGGCCATCCTCGTCGAGATCGAAGATCGACTGGCCTTGCAATTGAACGGAACCGCTGCTCGGCACGTCCAACCCCGCAACAAGGCCCAACAGCGTAGATTTGCCCGACCCCGAGGCACCGACGATGGCGACGGATTCACCGGCGCGCACGCTAAAGTGGATGTCCTTGAGTATATGCAGATCACCGCCCGCGCCATCGCGCTCGGGCACCGACTTTGACAGTCCGGTCACTTCGATGACCGGCACCGACTGGGAAGATATGGCTCGATCCATTGTTTTTTCGCTCTTGTTGATGTTCTCTGCCCTCGCCCAAGCGGCGACTGTCCTGGTGCTCGGCGACAGTCTGTCGGCTGGCTACGGACTGCGCGCTGAAGACGCCTGGCCTGCGCACCTGCAGCGCAAGCTCGAAAGTCTGCCCGGCGAACACCGCGTAATCAACGCAAGTGTAAGCGGCGAAACCACCGCGGGCGGCCGTTCGCGTCTGCCGCACGCGCTCGAGACACACTCTCCCGATATCGTGGTTATCGAACTTGGCGCCAACGACGGCTTGCGCGGCCTGCCTCTTGCCACCATGCAGTCCAACCTGCTCGCCATGATCGACGCCGCGCAGTCAGCTCAGGTTGCCGTCGTGCTGATTGGCATGCAACTGCCACCGAACTATGGCCCGAACTATGCTAACAAGTTCCACGAGGTGTTTGCCCGCGTCGCCGAATCGCGCGACGTGCCCTTCGTGCCGTTCTTGCTCGATGGCTTCGCTGCCGATCGCGAGATGTTCCAGAACGACGGCATCCACCCCACTGCGGCAGCACAGCCGCGAATCCTGGAAAACGTCTGGCCGGCGTTGGCCCCGCTGCTCGGCTCGGCGCAGGCGTCGCGCTGACAGCGTCGCCGGCGTGCAGGACTGGCCGAGCGCACAACACGCGCCGCTTTGCGACGGGGCCGCTTGCCGTGAGAACATCCGGGCTGCCGGATCGCCGGCATGATGGATTCCGCGCCAATGCGGCGCAGTCGAAACGATGATGAGCAAAGGCAACGCGACCGTAGGGCAACTGGACGGATTCGACGCAATTTTCGACGTGCGTTCGCCTGCCGAGTTTGCCGAAGACCATATCCCCGGTGCGATCAACCTGCCGGTGCTCGACGATGCGCAGCGCGCGCAGGTGGGCACCATCTACAAACAAGTCTCGCCCTTCGAAGCGCGGCGCATCGGCGGCGCACTGATCGCCGCGAATCTCGCCCGTCATCTGCACGCGCATTTCCAGACGCAGCCGAAGAGCTGGCGACCGCTGGTTTACTGCTGGCGCGGCGGACAACGCAGTGGCGCCGTTGTCACCTGGCTGCGCATGATCGGTTGGGACGCCTGCCAGCTCGAAGGCGGCTACAAGCGTTTTCGCCGTGAGGTGATCGACGCGCTGCAAAAGCGCCCGGCAGCACTCGAATTCCGTGTCATCTGCGGCCCCACCGGCAGCGCCAAGACGCGTGTGCTCGAAGCGCTCGCCCGTCTTGGCGCGCAGGTGCTCGATCTGGAGGGGCTGGTGGCCCACAAGGGCTCGGTGCTCGGCGACTTGCCGGGCGTGACGCAGCCGACGCAAAAGTCCTTTGAGACGCAGTTGCATCGCGTGTTGAGTGGATTCGACGCGGCGCGTCCGGTTTTCGTCGAAGCGGAAAGCCGCAAAATTGGCCGTCTGCATCTGCCCGACGCGCTGATCGCGTGCATGCGTGGGGCGCCCTGCATCGCGATCGAGGCCAGTCGCGAGGCGCGAATCGAATTTCTGCTGCGCGACTATGCCTACCTCGGTGACGACCCCGAAACGCTCAAGGCCAACCTCGATCGCCTGAAGCGCATGCTTGACAAGAACACGCTGAAGCGCTGGCAGAGCCTGGCCGACACCCACGATCTAGCTCAGCTTTTCGCCGAGTTGATCGACCTGCACTACGACCCGCTGTATCGCCGCTCGCAAAACGGCAATTATGTGCGCTTCAGCGATGCGACGCGAGTGGTGACGGCCGATCTGACGGCGACCGGCGTGGAACGGCTTGCGCGCGACATCCTGGCACTCGGAAATCACCCTCCAGGGGTTCCAGCTTCAGCCTAGATGTTTGCGCGGCGCGGTGGATTTGGATCACGCCTGGCGCCTAGCCGCAATCGGGAATGCGTCCGGGCGAATCCCCGCGCACCGCGCACAGGCGCTGACGCATCGCCCGGGTCGGCGTGCCGGTCTCGCCCTGTTCGAAAGCGATTGTCGTAAATGCCGGCTGCGTGCGTTCGAGCAGTTCGTTCGGCTGGAGGAGGAAGTCCGGATTGGCCGGCTTGCCAAATCTTTCATTGCCCAGCATGAACGTCTCGTAGATCAGCACGCCACCCGAACGGATCAAATCACACATGCGATCAAAGCGCGGCCGGTACAGGTAGTTGGTAACCACCACCGCGTCGAAACTGGCCGGCGCCCACGGCCAGTCGGCGCCGGACTCGAGATCGAGCCGGCAGACACGCACGCCACGCACCGCGCCCAGCGCGTGAAGCGCCGCCTCGTCGCGGTCGACGGCAACGACGTCACAGCCGCGCTCAGCGAGCAATCGCGCATGGCGGCCGCGGCCGCAGGCGAGGTCCAGTACACGGGCCTCCGGTGCGATACACGTGGCAAAACGCCTGACCCAGGCCGAGGGTGGCGACTCGCCGTTGGTGGGCGGCGTCATCGGGTCCGCCCACCATGGGCGAAGCGAATCACCCAGCGCAACGCGCCCAAGCTGCGATCGAGAGTCAACATCAGATATCCTCCGTGACGCCATCCAGGATACGCGCCGCCGCCCCACCCCACGGGGCATTTCGACGATATCGAAGCTCAGTCCGACCATCGCGGTGGCACGACGCGATGCAACAAAGCGATTCATCCCCGGGCGTCTGCCAAGCGTGCGTCCCTTCGTCGTGCACACGGCAGGTAAGATGGCAACCTCGGCACGATCCCAAAGCAACCATACCGCCGACACCGGAACGACGCGAGGGCTGGAACGCCTTGAAGACTGATGCTACCCGACCGGCGCCAAACGCTGCACCCGATTCCTCCCGCCGGGTGTTGTACCGCTCGCTCGCGCTGGCCTTCGCGGCGCTGGTCGCGCTCGTCCTGGTCGGCGTTAAATGGTGGGGCGAACACGGCACGTTTTCGCAGTCAGTTACCGCGTCCGTAGATCAGGCGTCACCGGCGGCCGCGCCAATGGGCGGGGTGCTCGCCAACGCCGACAAGACAAATATCGTACTGGCAGTGCTGGTAACCGTCTTGCTGGGCTCGTTGGTCGTTCTCGGCCTGCGTCTGATGCGCAACTATCGCGGCGCCGTCAAACTGGCGCGCCAGACAACAGCTGAAACCGAATTCAACGAAGCACGTCTGATGGATTTCGTCGCGCTGTCGAGCGACTGGCTTTGGGAAACCGATACCGAGCACCGCTTTACGCTGGTGAGCGGTGGCATCCGCAGCATCGCCAACATGGACAGCGCCGATTTTACGGGCCGAGCGCTGTGGGATATCCGCGCGCGGCCCACCGACGGCAGCCAGTGGGCGAGTCATATCCGCAAGCTCGAACAGCGTGAGCAATTTACGCTGCTCGTCTCGCGCGCTGACCTGACCGGTCTCGTGCGCCATCTCGAATTCACCGGCAAACCCTTGTTCGACAATGGCAAGTTCATCGGATACCGGGGTGTCGGACGCGACGTGACGCGCCGCCTTGAATCCGATCGTCATCTGCGCAACAGCGAAGAGCGCTTTCGCACGCTGGTCGAATCGTTTTACGACTGGTACTGGGAGCAGGATGAGCAGTTGCGCTTCACCCAGTTGATGACCAGTCCGCAAAACCCGACGCCGATGCGCACCGGCGAGGTGATCGGCAAGACGCGCTGGGCGCTCGCCGATGCGATGCCGGAACAAGGCGACTGGCACGACCACATCGAAATGCTCGAGCGCCACGTGCCCTATGATGGCTTCGTCTACCACCGCAGCACGCCGACCGGCCAGCGATGGTTCTCGGTGACCGGGCGCCCGACCTTCGACAGCGCGGGGCGCTTCACCGGCTACCGCGGCGTGACCCGCGACGTGACGCAGGAACGCCAGACGCGCCAGGCGCTCATCGCCAGCGAGGAGCGTTATCGCAGCACCTTCGAGATGGCGCCGGTCGGCATTGTCAGCACCGATGCCAGCGGACGATGGGAACGCGTCAATCAGACCTTCGCCCGCATGCTCG
Organism: uncultured Rhodocyclaceae bacterium; assembly: GCA_965367985.1. Classification (GTDB taxonomy): domain Bacteria; phylum Pseudomonadota; class Gammaproteobacteria; order Burkholderiales; family Rhodocyclaceae; genus Nitrogeniibacter. The sequence goes on along the minus strand of CBDULG010000054.1, from coordinate 5,479 downwards.
GTCACGAAGCGGAGGACCTGACCGGCAAGTCGGACGCCGATTTCACGCATCCCAAGGATGTCGATGAGGACGCGGCACTTTTCGCCGACTTGCGGCAAGGGCGCAGCGCCATTTACGAGCGGGAGAAACGGTTCATTCGCTCCAATGGCGCCGTCGTCTGGGCACGCGTGACGGTCACTGCGCAACGCGATGCCGACGGCGCGTTCAGCCACTCGATCGCGGTCGTTCAGGACATCAGCGAGCACCTCATGGCCGAGCGCGAGCGCAAGGCCATCGAACACCGCTACCGCCAGCTCGTGGACGTCTCGCCCGACGGCATCGTGGTCCATCGAAACGGGCGCATCCTGTTCGCCAATCCGGCAGGCGTGAAGATTTTCGGCGTCGCGCGCATGGACGCACTCCTCGATCAGCCACTCGAGCAGTACGTCGAGGGCACAGGCGAACACCCCATGGACGCCAGCGCGCCAGCCGTGCCCGGCACGACAATCGCTCGCCAGCAATTCCGCATCCGCCGCGCCGACAAACGAGTCGCCGACGTCGAATGCACCGGCGTTGTCGTGGAGTTCAGCGATGGTCCCGCGGTCCTTTGCCTGATTCGCGACATCTCGGACAGCGTTGCCGCGGAAAAAGCCCTGCATGAGAGCCGAACGCGCTACCGCGAAGTGGTGGAATCGGTCAATGAGGTCATCTTCCAGGCCGACATGTCGGGCTGTTTCCAGTTTCTCAACCCCTCGTGGACGCGCGTCAGCGGGCACGATGTCGAAGAAAGTCTCGGGCGCCACATGGCCGCTTTTCTGCACCCCGACGACCGACTCGACGTGCGTGAATCCATCGAGCGCTTGCTGCTCGGCAAGCAACAGCAGAGCGAGTGCGAGCTGCGCATCCGCACGACCGAGGGCGAGGTGCGGTGGCTCGAAGTGCACACCCGCGTGATGACCTCGGCCAGCGGCGAGCCTCTCGGCATCATGGGTTCGATGGACGACATCACGACGCGCAAGGTCGCCGAGCTCACACTCAAGAACGTCAACATCGATCTCGAATCGCGGGTACGCGCGCGCACCGCCGAACTCGAAGCGTCCAACCGTGAACTCGAGGCGTTTTCATATTCGGTTTCCCACGACCTGCGCGCCCCGCTGCGTGCCATCGCCGGTTTCTCGATGATCCTGCCGGACGATCTGGCCGGCACGCTCGACGGCTCGGCGCGTACCCACCTGCAGCGTATTCGCATGGCAACGGCGCGCATGGCACAACTGATCGACGATCTGATCGAACTGGCGCGCCTCACACGGCAGACGCTGCGGCGCGAAAATCTCGACCTCAGCCTGATGGTGACGACGATACTCGACGACATTCATCAGGAAAACCCCGGACGCACACTGGAAGCCGAGATTGCGCCGGGGCTCTCGGTCAACGCCGACCGCGCGCTGATGCGCATTGCCCTGGAAAACCTGCTGCGCAATGCGTGGAAGTTCACCGCCGACGAACCCGTGGCGCGCATCGGCTTTTACGCCATCCGGGAAAGCGAGAACGTCATGTTCTGCATTGCAGACAACGGCATTGGCTTCGACATGGAATATGCCGACAAGCTGTTCATGCCTTTCTACCGTTTACACGCGAGCAGCGAATTTGCCGGTTCGGGGATCGGCCTGGCCACCGTCGCGCGAATCATTCAACGCCACGGTGGCACCATCGATGCGGATTCCGCGCCGGGCGAAGGTGCACGCTTCTATTTCAGCATCGGCCGGTGACACCCGCCTTCCGCCGTCCGCCTTCATGCCGCGATCCATTCGGTTGAGAATCCGATCTGTGTCAGAATGGTTTATGTTGCACCGCACTAAAACCGTTGTACCACGATGAAAAACACGTTGAGATAGCCTGAATACGGGATTGTAAGTATTTTGCGCGCTGAAAACGGACTGGAAAAATGAAAGAAAAACATTATCTGACGCCGCTTTTCGAACCGAAATCCGTCGCCATCATCGGCGCCAGCGAACGCGAAACATCGATTGGCGGCGTCGTCTTGCGCAACATGATCGACGCGGGCTTCAAGGGTCGCCTGTTTGCTGTCAATCCGAAGCATGACAAGGTGCACGACGTTCCCTGCTACAAGAGCGTCGAAGAGGTGCCGCAGCGGCTCGATCTGGTCGTCATCGCCACCAACGCACAGAAAGTACCGAGCATCATCGACAGCTGCGGCCGCGCCGGCGTAAAAGCGGCGATCGTCGTTTCCGGCGGATTTTCCGAAACCGGACCGCGGGGCGCGCGGCTCGAGCGCGACGTCATGGATGCGGCGCGGCGCCATCGCGTTCGCCTGCTGGGTCCGAACAGTCAGGGTATCCTGCGGCCCGACCTCGGCCTCAATGCCACCTTCGCACGCGGCCGCGCGCTGCCCGGCTCGATCGGGCTGATCTCTCAATCCGGCGCCCTGTGCACGGCAATTCTCGACTGGGCACGACCGAACAACGTCGGTTTTTCCGCAGTCGTCTCGCTTGGCTCATCGACCGACATAAGTTTCGGCGAAGCGCTCGAGTACATGATTTCCGACCCGCGCACGGAAAGCATCTTTCTCTACGTCGAAGGGCTGCGCGACGCCCGCCGCTTCATGAGCGCGCTGCGCGGCGCGGCGCGTGTCAAACCCGTGCTGGTGATCAAGGTCGGCCGCCACCCCGACGCCTCGCGCGCGGTGCTGAGCCACAGTGGCTCCGAGGTGGGCGAAGACGCGGTGTTCGACGCCGCGGTGCGCCGCGCGGGGGTCATCCGGCTGTACAACCTCGGCCAGCTTTTTGCGTCGGCGAGCGCGCTGTTTTCGCATTTCCGCCCGCGTGGCAATCGGCTGGCGATCATCACCAATGGTGGCGGCCCGGGCGTCATGGCGGCCGATCGCGCCGCCGACCTGGGTATCGCGCTGGCCGAGTTCGCCGACACCACGCAGACCGCGCTAAAAAAATTGCTGCCGGACACCTGGTCGCAAGGCAATCCCGTCGACATACAGGCCGATGCCGACGTCGAGCGTTACCGCAAGACCCTCGAGGCAATTCTCGCCGGCCCCAATGTCGATGGCGTGCTCGTCATGCTTACGCCACAGGCGATGGCTGATCCGGACGGCGTCGCGAAAGCCATCGTCGAAGCCGATCACAAGGCCGACAAGCCGATCCTGACCTGCTTCATGGGTGAGGAGCGTGTGTCGTCCGCGCGCAAGATGTTCGACAGCGCAGGCATTCCGACTTTCCGTACCCCCGAGCCGGCAGTCGAATTGTTCAGCCACATTTCCAATTACTACCGCAACCAGAAGTTGCTTGCACAAACCCCGGCCTCCTTGTCCGAATTGAGCCCGCCTTCGATGGAAAGCGCGCGGCTGGTGATCGAGACCGCGCTAAACGAACGGCGCAAAGTGCTCAAGGGCATGGAATCAAAGGCAATTCTCGCCGCATTCCGCATTCCGATCGCACAAACCGTGGTGGCGCGCTCGGCGACCGAAGCGATGGTGCTTGCCGAAGAAATCGGTCTGCCCGTGGCGATGAAGATCGACTCGCCCGACATCAAGCACAAGTCCGACATCGGTGGCGTGCGTCTGAACCTCACCAGCCTCGTGGCCGTTCGCACGGCGTATCAGGAGATACTCGAAGCGACCCGAAAAGTGCATCCGGAAGCGACGATCAACGGCATCGCGATCGAGCCAATGATCCTCAAGCGCAATGGCCGCGAACTGATGGTGGGCGTCGTACGCGATCCGATCTTCGGCCCGGTGATTACCTTCGGCGAAGGCGGCACACGCGTCGAGGTGCAAAAAGACCGCGCTATCGCCCTGCCGCCGCTCAACACCTTCCTCGCCCGCGATCTCATTCGCTCGACACGTGTTTCGAGTTATCTGGGCGAGTTTCGCAGCATGCCGCCGGTCAATATGGAGGCGCTGGAACTGATTCTGCTGCGCGTCTCGGAGATGGTTTGCGAGCTGCCCTGGCTCAAGGAACTGGACATCAATCCGCTGATCGTCGACGAGGACGGTGCGGTCGCCGTGGACGCGCGCATCCTGGCCGACAACATATCGCCCACTGCGGACCTCTACGACCACATGGCGATTCATCCCTACCCGCAACGTCTCATTTCGGAATGGACATTGCCCGACGGCACCGAAGTGACGATTCGCCCGATCCGGCCCGAAGACGCCGAACTCGAAATCGAGTTCGTGCGCAAGCTGTCGCCCGAAACCAAGTATTTCCGCTTCATGAACACCATGCGGGAACTGCCCCCGGCAATGGTCGTGCGCCTCACCCAAATCGACTATGACCGCGAGATGGCGTTTGTCGCCACGATAGAAGACGAAGGTCAGGAAACCCAGATCGGCGTGTGCCGTTATGCCGTCAACCCCGACGGCGAGTCATGCGAATTTGCCGTGGTGGTAGCCGACGATTGGCAACATCGCGGACTCGCGCGTCGCTTGATGGGCGTGCTGATCGAAACTGCGCGCGAGCGCGGCCTCGAGTACATGAACGGGGTGTTCCTGGCAAGCAATGAACGCATGCTGCGTTTCGTGCAAAAACTCGGCTTCGTGCTTTCCAACGACCCTGAGGACAGTACCGTAAAGCTCGGCGTTCTCACCCTGCAAGACTAAGTTACATAGCACTGCACGACCCTGTCATTGCGACAAAGTAGAATGTCGCCTTTCAGCCGACGGGGTCCGCCCGCCATGTCCGAAGCAATTTGTCTTACCCGATGCGCATGGTGCGGCGACGATCCTGCCTATGTGCGCTATCACGACAATGAATGGGGCGTGCCGCGGCACGACGACCGCGTCTTGTTCGAGATGCTGACGCTCGAGGGTGCGCAAGCCGGCTTGTCGTGGCGCACCATCCTGCAAAAACGCGAACGCTATCGAAGCGCCTTCGATCATTTCGATGTGGCGAAAATCGCCCGCTACGACGATGCCGACATTGAGCGCCTGATGTCCGACGCGGGGATCGTGCGCAATGAGGCGAAGATTCGCGCGACGATTGGCAACGCCCGCGCATTCCTGGAACTGGCTGCGAGCGAAGGCAGTTTTGATCGCTGGCTGTGGGCGTTTGTCGATGGCACACCGCGCGTCAATCGCTTCGAGACGCTTGCCGATGTGCCGGCGAGTACGCCCTTGTCAGACGCAATCAGCCGCGAACTCAAGCGACGCGGGTTCAAATTCGTCGGCACGACAATCTGTTACGCTTACCTGCAAGCCGTCGGCGTGGTGAACGATCATCTGCTCACGTGCTTTCGCCATCCCGATCACGCCTGAGACAGCTTTCAATGCCAGCGGAAATCCGCAATACCACCTTGCACGGCCAGCCCGTCATTCACGTAACCACCCGCGACGGCGCACAGGCAACGCTCAGTCTCTTCGGTGGCCAGCTCGTGCATTGGAAGCCGGCGGGCGGGAAGCCCTGGCTTTATCTCAGCGAACAGGCCTGCTTCGACGGCACGCACGCCATTCGTGGCGGTGCGCCGGTGT
>CBDULG010000053.1:0-13671 GCA_965367985.1 uncultured Rhodocyclaceae bacterium | reverse complement strand
ACTATGTGATTACCGACATCTCGCTGGCCGACTGGGGCCGTCGCGAGATGAAGATCGCCGAAACCGAAATGCCGGGCCTGATGGCGATCCGTGAGGAATTTGCGGCCAGCCAGCCGCTCAAGGGCGCGCGCATCACCGGCTCGCTCCACATGACCATCCAGACCGCGGTGCTGATCGAAACGCTGACCGCGCTGGGCGCCCAAGTGCGCTGGGCCTCGTGCAACATTTTTTCGACTCAGGATCACGCGGCGGCGGCCATCGCCGCGTCAGGCGTGCCGGTGTTCGCCGTCAAGGGCGAGTCGCTGGCCGACTACTGGGAGTACACCCACCGCATCTTCGAGTGGCCCGACAACGGCTACTCGAACATGATCCTCGACGACGGCGGCGACGCCACGCTGCTGCTGCATCTGGGCGCCCGCGCGGAGAAGGATATCGGCGTGCTGGCCAAGCCGACGTCGGAAGAAGAGCGCGTGCTGTACGCCGCCATCAAGGCGAAACTGGCCACCGACAACAGCTGGTACTCGACCCGCCTGGAAAAAATCCAGGGGGTGACCGAAGAGACCACCACCGGCGTCAACCGCCTCTACCAGATGCACCGCCGCGGCGACCTCAGGTTCCCCGCGATCAACGTGAACGACTCGGTCACCAAGTCGAAGTTCGACAACCTCTACGGCTGCCGCGAGTCGCTGGTCGATGCCATCAAGCGCGCCACCGACGTGATGATCGCCGGCAAGGTCGCGGTGGTGTGCGGCTATGGCGACGTCGGCAAGGGCTCGGCGCAGGCCTTGCGCGCACTGTCGGCGCAGGTGTGGGTCACCGAAATCGATCCGATCTGCGCGCTGCAGGCCGCGATGGAAGGTTATCGTGTGGTGACCATGGAAGAGGCCTGCGACAAGGCCGACATCTTCGTCACCACCACCGGCAACTACCACGTGATCACGCACGACCACATGGTGCAGATGAAGAACCAGGCCATCGTCTGCAACATTGGCCATTTCGACAACGAGATCGAAGTCGCCGCGCTCGAGCAATACGAGTGGGAGGAGATCAAGCCGCAGGTCGACCACGTGATCTTCCCCGACGGCAAGCGCATCATCCTGCTCGCCAAGGGCCGGCTGGTGAACCTGGGTTGCGGTACCGGCCACCCGAGCTACGTCATGTCGTCGAGCTTCGCCAACCAGACGATCGCCCAGATCGAGCTGTACACGCGGCCCGAGGCGTATCCTATCGGTGTGTACACGCTGCCCAAACATCTCGATGAAAAGGTCGCGCGCCTGCAGCTCAAGACGCTCAACGTGGCTTTGACCGAGTTGACGACGGAACAGGCCGCCTATATCGGCGTGCCTAAAGAAGGGCCGTACAAGTCGGATCAATATCGCTACTGATAGCGATAAATCGTAATGGGCGGCCGCTGCAACACGCGGCGGCCGTCCGCACAACACACAGGAGGATCCCATGGATCGCCCGCGGGTACGCCTCACGCAGCCGGAAGACATTCCCAGGCTGATCGAACTGCAGGCGCGCGTCTATCAAAACATTCCCCCCTGGAGCCAGCGCAAACTGCGCGAGCAACTGGAAGTGTTTCCGCAAGGGCAACTGGTCGCCGAAACCGACGATGGGCTGGTCGGCTGTGCCAGTTCGCTCATCGTGAGCTGGGACGACTGGGCCGAATCTCATAGCTGGCACGAGATCACCAGCGCCGGCACCTTCGACAATCACACCCCCGAGGGGCGAACGCTGTATGGCGCCGAGGTCTTCGTGGCGCCTGAAATGCGCGGTTCCGGCATCGGCCACCTGCTCTACGAAGGGCGCCGCAGCCTGTGCCGGCAATTGAATCTCAAGCGCATCATTGCCTGCGGACGCCTGCCGGGTTATCACAAGCACGCGAAGGAAATGTCCGCCGAGTTCTACGCCATGAAGGTGGTATGGGGCGATCTGCGCGACATGGTGCTGAGCTTTCAGCTCAAGGAAGGCTTCAGCTACTGTGGCGTGATCGAAGGCTATATTCCGGAAGACACGGAATCGTGCGGTTACGCCTCGATCATCGTCTGGCTCAATCCGGGCTACGACCCCACCCGCCCGACCGAAATCCCCGAGGAAATCCATTTATGATCGTCCGCATCGCCGCCGTCCAATACCTGCTGCGCCAGATTCACGACTGGTCCGGATTCGAGAGCCAGGTGCGCTTCATCATGAAAGCGGCGGGCGACTACGCGCCGCAGTTCGTGCTGCTGCCCGAAATATTCACCACCCAGTTGTTGTCCTTCATGGAAACCAGCGACATTCGCGTGGCGGTGCGCAACATGCACGACTACACCAGGCGCTACCAGGACCTGATGCAGGAACTGGCCGAGCAGTGGAACGTTTATCTCATTGGCGGCAGCACCCCTCGGGTGCGGGAGGACGGCCACCTGCTCAATACCGCCTACCTGTTCACGCCGGGCGGCGAGATTTTCGAGCAGGACAAGATCCACCGCACGCGCTGGGAGCGCGAAAAATGGGACACCGACGCGGGCGACCAGCTTCACCTGTTCGACACCCCCTACGGCAAGATCGCCATTCTCATCTGCTATGACATCGAGTTTCCGGAGCTCGCGCGCATGGTGTGTGAAGCGGGCGCCGACATCCTCTTCGTGCCCTCGTGCACCGACGATCGTCAGGGCTTTCTGCGGGTGCGTTATTGCTGCCACGCGCGCGCCATCGAAAACCAGGTGTTCGTGGTGATGACCAGCACGGTCGGCAATCTGCCGGTCGAAGGGCTCGGGCTGCACTATGGTCAGGCGAGCATCATCACGCCCTCCGACTTCCCCTTCGCGCGCGATGGCATCGCCGCCGAAGGCACGGCCAACATCGAACAGATCGTGGTCGCCGAAGTCGACCTGCAAGACCTCGAAGCGAACCGCATCAAGGGCACCACCATTCCACTCTACGACAAGCGCAAGGATGTGTACGACCATCCGGTCGAGGTCGTGACAGTCAAGTAGGGCGCGCAAGGACGCCGCGCAACAAGGCATGAAATCCTTCCACCGACGCAGCACGCGCACCCCGGCGCCCACCCCGCCACCACCGGCCGCGGCACCGCCGCGCACTCTGCCACGCGTGGACAGCGTGCTCGTCGCGCAGGGCTTGGCCGCCTCGCGCACCGCGGCCGCGCGGCTGATTCTCGGCGGCCGGGTCAGTCTGGGCGGCGAGCGCATCCTCAAACCATCGCACGCGGTCGCGGCAGATGCTCCGCTCGTCGTCGCTGCCGACCCCACTGATCGCTTTGTCTCGCGCGGCGGCCTCAAGCTGGCCGGCGCGCTGGCCCATACACGTATCGACGTGCGCGGCCTCACCTGCCTCGATGTCGGCCAATCGACCGGCGGCTTCAGCGACTGCTTGCTGCAAGCCGGCGCCGCGCGCGTCGTCGGCATCGATGTCGGCCACGGCCAGCTTGCCCCGGCCTTGCGCGACGCGCCGCGGCTGTCGTGCCTCGAAGGTATCAACGCGCGCGAACTGGACGCCGCACAGCTCGGCGCGGCGATGCCCGCCGAAGGCTTCGACCTCATCGTCTGCGATGCCAGCTTCATCTCGCTCACCCTGCTGCTGCCGCGCTGGCCGGCCCTGCTGCGACCCGGTGGCCAGGTGCTGGCGCTGGTCAAACCGCAATTCGAAGTCGGGCCGCAGGGCATTGGCAACGGCGGCATCGTGCGCGACCCGCGCCGCTATGCCGAAGTGGAAACCAAAATACGCAACAGCGCGCAGGCCAGCGGTTTGACCGTGCGCGATTTTTTCGAAAGCCCGATCACCGGCAGCGACGGTAACCGGGAGTTCTTCATCTATGCCACAGGGCGCGACGCTGCGCCCGCACCAAACGATCCGACATGAACCCCACCAGCCAATTCTCCATCGAATTCTTCCCGCCGCAGACCCCCGCGGGTGTAGAAAAGCTGCGCCAGACGCGCGCGCAGCTTGCGCAGCTCCAGCCCGAGTTTTTTTCGGTGACCTACGGCGCCGGCGGCTCGACCCAGGACCGCACCTTCGAGACCGTCTTCGAGATCCAGGCCGAGGGGCTGCCGGCGGTGCCGCACCTGTCGTGTGTCGGCGCCACCAGGGAGCGCATTCGCGAGATCCTCTCGCGCTACCAGGACAAAGGCATCCGGCGCATCGTCGCGCTGCGCGGCGACTTGCCCTCGGGTGTGGCGGACGGCGGCGAGCTGCGTTACGCCAACGAATTGGTCGAATTCATCCGCGCAAGCACCGGCGACTGGTTCCACATCGAAGTGGCCGCCTACCCGGAATATCATCCGCAGGCACGCTCGCCACAGGCCGACCTGAAGGCGTTCAAGCGCAAGATCGACGCCGGCGCCAACTCGGCGATCACCCAGTATTTCTACAATGTCGATGCCTACCTGCACTTTCTCGACGAATGCGCGGCGATGAGCGTGGATGTGCCGATCGTGCCCGGCATCATGCCGATTGCCAGCTTTTCCAAACTGGCACGCTTTTCAGACGCCTGCGGCGCCGAGATTCCGCGCTGGATGCGTCGCAAGTTCGAAAGTTTCGGCGACGACACCGACTCGATCAAAGCCTTCGGCCTCGACGTAGTCACCGAGCTGTGCGCGCGGCTGCTCGAGGCGGGCGCCCCCGGCCTGCACTTCTACTGCATGAACATGGCCGGCGCGACGTGCACGATCGTCGAGAGGCTTGGCCTGCCCACCGTCGTGCAGCCCGATCCGCCGATCAAGCACCCGGCGTAAGCGAATGCCCCGCAAGCCGCTGCCCGAGATCGTCACCCACGCGCAGGAGTTGTTTGCGCCGCTGGGCGCGATCCGCGTCAAGCCGATGTTCGGCGGCTGGGGATTTTATGTGGACGAACTGTTCTTTGCACTGGTCGCCTGGGACACCCTGTACCTCAAGGCCGACGCGCAAAGCCAGGGCGACTTCGAGGCCGCGGGCAGTACGCCATTCATCTACCAAAAGTACGAAGGCAAGACCTTCACGATGGGTTACTGGACGGTGCCCGACGAAGCGCTCGACAGTCCGGCGGCGATGGCGCCTTGGGCGCGGCGGGCCATCGACTGCGCGCTGCGCAACCGCAAGCCGGCGCGCAAAAACAAAGCCTAGATTTTCGCTTCGCGCCCGGCCCAGTAGGGTTCGCGCAACTCGCGCTTGAGAATCTTGCCGGCGGCGTTGCGCGGGAAAGTGTCGACGATGGTCAGCGCGCGGAGGCGTTGATAGCGCGCCGCCACGCGTTCGTTGACCCACGCCATCAACGCATCAGCGGCCACCTCTTCGTCCGCTTTCAAAGTGACCGCCGCGGCCGGCGACTCGCCCCACCGATCGTCCGGAATGCCGAACACCACCGCCTCCATCACCGCGGGGTGCCGCACGATGAGCTCCTCGACGTCACGTGGATAGACCTTTACGCCACCGGAATCGATCATGTCTTTCTTGCGGTCGACCAGGCTGAGGTAGCCGTCCGCGTCGACAAAGCCCAGATCACCGGTGTATAGCCAGCCGTCGCGTATCGCCTCGGCGGTCAGGTCGTCGCGCTGGTAATAGCCGGTCATGAGAATCGGGCCGCGGCCGACGATTTCGCCGATCTCGCCGACTGCAGCGGGGGCGTCGTCCTCGCGCACGATACGCATCTCGAAGAACGGCGGCGGCACACCGACGGTGCCGCGTTTGCGCTGCGCGTCGTCGCGATCGAGGATGGTGACGAAGCCTTCGGTGAGCCCGTACAGCTCGTAGAAGCGGCCGGGCATCGCGGCTTCGAGGATGTCCTTGTGCGCCACCGACAAGGGTGCGCCCAGCGAGAGCAACATCTCCAGCGATTGCAGGCGGGCGGGATCGAAGTTCGGCGCGTTGAGCATGGCGACGATCTGCGAGGGCACCATCATGGTGTGTGTCACGCCCTCGTTGGCGATGGTTTCGATCGCCTGCGCGGCGTCGAAGCGCTCGGCCAGCACATAGCGCGCCCCCAGCGTGAAGGCGGGCATCAAGGTGACGAACGCGCCGTTGAAAACGATCGCGCCGGTGTGAAGCACCACCGACGCAGGCGTCATGCGCCAGGCATTGGCGAACAGCGTGCCGTAGGTGGCGCGGATGCGATGCGTGTGCACGATGCCCTTGGGCATGCCGGTGGTGCCGCTGGTGTACATGATGTTGAAGACGTCGTCGGCGGCAACCGCCGCGTCGACGTCGAGTTCGGACCGCCCGGCGACAAAATCGGCATAGTGGCGGCAACCGTCTGCGAAGGCGTCGACCAGCACGCAGCAGCGCAGCGAAGCGAGCTGCGATTTGACCGCCGCCAGATCGCCCATCGTCTCGCGCGACGCAAAGACCACGGTGGGCGCAGCATCCTTCAACAGCGACTCCAGCCCGCTCGCAGTGAGCAACGGTGACAGCGGCACGGCCACCGCACCCAGCTTGGCGCAGGCCCAATACACTTCGAGCAGTTCGAGACAGTTGGAGAGCACGGTTGCCACCCGGTCGCCCTTGCCGACGCCGGCGTCACGCAGTGCGTGCGAAAGCTGGTTGACCCGCCGGTTGAATGCCTCCCAGGTGAGGCGATGCGGGCCGAACACGACCGCCTCGTGGCCGGGCCGGTAACGCGCGTGATGCGCAATGAGTCCGTTGATCTGCATGCTTATCTCCTTCGATTCTTGTCATGTCGATCGGCCATTCGCGGGCCGAAGCGGTTCAGCTTTTAACCTGGAAACAGTAATTGGCCGCTTATCGCTATTGACGCGTCATGGTGTGTCTCCACTAAACGGCTTCGAGAATGCTGACATAGTTGCTGACTGCCGAGCCGCCCATGTTGAAGACCGCGCCGAGGTGGGCGCCGGGCACCTGAAAGTCACCCGCCTCGCCGCTCAGTTGCATCGCCGCCATGACATGCATCGACACCCCGGTTGCGCCGACCGGGTGACCTTTGGCCTTGAGGCCGCCCGACGGATTGATCGGCAGGCGGCCGTCGCGGCGGCTAACGCCGGCGAGGATGTCCCGCGCGCCCTGCCCGGCCGGCGCCAGTCCCATCGCCTCGTAGGACAGCAACTCGGCAATCGTGAAGCAGTCGTGCACTTCGGCAAAACTCAGCGCCTCACGCTGCACCCCGGCCGCCGCAAGGGCCTGCGCGAAGGCGCGCCGCGGCCCTTCGAAGGCGATCACATCGCGCATCGACATGGGCAGAAAGTCGGTCACCTGCGCGGTCGCGCGAAAACCCACCGCGCGCCGGAAATCGCCCACCCGATCCGGCGCCGCCACCACCAGCGCGGCCGCGCCGTCGGCCACAGTCGAGCAGTCGGACACCTTGAGCGGCGCGGCGACCACGCGATTGCGCTCCGATTCTTGGCGGCAATAGTCGAAGCCCAGGTCCTTGCGGATGTGCGCGTAGGGGTTGCGCGCACCATTGGCGTGGTTCTTGGCGGCGATGTGGGCGAGCGCGTCGAGCTGCTCGCCATAGCGCTCAAAATACGACTGCGCCATGCGCGCGAATATACCGGGAAAGCTCAAGCCCTGACCGCCCTCCTCGGGCTGATAGCTGCTCCCGGCCAGCACCTTGGCGACCTGCGGCGTTGTCAGCGTATTCATCTTTTCGACACCGATCACCAGCGCGAGCTTGCTGCGGCCGGCGGCAATCCGGTCGAGCGCGCCATAGAGCGCGGCCGAGCCGCTGGCACACGCGTTTTCGTAACGCGTCGCCGGTTTGAAGCGCAGCCCGGGCGCGGCTTGCAGCGGCAGCGCAGCGGGGAAGGCCTGCGCATCGAAGCCGCCCAGATTGCCCAGGTGGATGCTGTCGACCGCCTCGGCGTCGATACCGGCGTCGGCCAATGCTTCGCGCGTCACGCGCAGCACCAGCGATTCCAGCGTCTCGTCATCGAGACGGCCGAAACGCGTGTGCGCCCAGCCGACAATTGCAGCGTGTGTCTTTGTCATGATCGCGCCTCAGAGGATCAGTCCGCCGGACACTTCAAGCACCGCGCCGTTCACGTAACTTGCATCGTCGGAGAGCAGAAAGCTGGCGACGCTGGCAATTTCCGACGGCTCGCCCATACGGCCGAGCGGTACTGCGGCCGCAAATGACTCGAGCTGGTCGTCGGGCATGCAGGCGAGAATCGGCGTGGCGATGAAGCCCGGGCATATGGCGTTGCTGCGCACACCCTGGCGCCCCAGTTCCTTGGACCAGGTGCGCGTCATGCCAAGCACGCCGGCCTTCGCCGCGGCGTAGTTGGTCTGGCCGAAATTACCGTATAGGCCAACCACCGACGAAACGTTCACGATCGAACCGCTGCCCTGCCGCGTGAAGGCATCGACGAACGCCCGGGTACAGTTGAAAACACCTTTCAGGTTCACGCCGATGACGCGCTCCCACTGTTCATCGGTCATATTCCCGAGTTGTGCGTCGGCGACGATGCCCGCGTTATTGACCAGCCCGTCGACCCGTCCAAAGTGTGTCAACACCTCGGCCGCCGCCGCGCTCACCGCGCCGCTGTCGCTCACGTTCACCGCCCAGCCGCACGCGCTCGAAATGCCGCTCTCGCCAATTTCACCCGCCGTGTCCCGGGCGGCGGCGCCATCCAGATCCCAAAGCGCGACATGCGCACCCTCCGCCGCACAGCGCCGCGCGATTGCCTCGCCGATACCCTGTGCCGCGCCAGTCACCACCACCACCTTGTCTTTGAGTTTCATCTCTTACGCCTCCGCTCGTACCGCGTGCGACGCGGCTCAGGAGCCGATCATGCAATAGATAAAACGCCGAACAAAGTGGATAATTGCCGAATCATTGTGCGTATACGCCCAACACGGAGACCGCAATGCAGGTCGACTGGACGGATTTCCACCATTTTCTCGAGGTGGCGCGAACAGGCACCGTGAGCGCGGCAAGCGAACGCCTGGGCGTGGATCACACCACCGTGGCGCGCCGCATGTCGCGGCTCGAGGCGGCGCTGGGGGTGACATTGTTCGATCGGCGCCGCGCGGGCTATGCGCTGACCGACACCGGCCAGGCCGTGCTGACGCACGCCGAGGCGATGGAGAGCGCAGTGGCCGCGGCCGGGGAGTCGGTGGGCGGCGCGCGCGGCAGCGCCGCCGGGACGGTGCGGCTCGGCACACCCGAGGCGTTCGGCGTACGCATTCTGACGCCCCGGCTGGGCACGCTGATCGACCAGCATCCGGACCTCTCGGTGGAATTGTTGTTGCTGCATCGTTTCGCCAGCCTGGCGAGCCGCGAGGCCGACCTGATCGTCACGCTCGAACCGCCGACAAGCGGACGCTACGTGGTCACGCGGCTGACCCCTTTTCGCTACCTCCTCTATGGCTCACCCGCCTATCTGGCGCGCCATCGACCAATCCGCAGCTCGGCCGACCTGGCCAGCCACGCATTCATCGACTATGTGCAGGACCAGTTGATGAGCGATGAATTGCGCTATCTCGACCGGCTCATGGAAACCCCAAGACGCGTCTTTTCATCGACCAGCATGCTCGCCCAGGCGCAGGCTGCCGAAGCCGGACTGGGGCTCGCGATGATGGCGCCCTATGTCGTCGGCCCGCACAGCCCGCTGGTGCAAGTGCTCCCCGGCGCGGTGGCGGTCGACAGTGTGCTGTGGCTGGCCGCGCCCGCCGATCTGTTTCGCCTGCGCCGGGTGCGCGTCGTGTGGGATTTTCTGCGCAGCCTGGTGGATGAATCGCCGGCGCCGTTCCTTGGACCGCCGGAGGGCTGAAATCAGCCGATGCCGTGACGCGCCATCCACGCCTTGAAGTCCGCGTCGCCGGCCTTGTGCTGAATCCGTTCGACGTTGAGCAGCAGATTCTCCACCATGGTGTGCGCGGCGATCGCGGTCATCACCTCGAGGCGAGCCTCCGCGTTGAGGCCGTGCTTGGTGAGCGCCGCGTCGACGGCGCAAAAATGCTGCGCCATCAACTCGCGCGCGTCGTGCTCGTTGATCGACAGCAAGCCAAAATCAAGCGGGTCTTCGCGCTCGATGTCTTCCATCAATGCTTCAACACGGTGCGGGGTCATCGGGCTGTCTCCGGCTGGGGGGTTTCTGTGTGACCCACGCCGATGAAAAAAGCTCCCGGCATGCCGCCCGGCGAGCAAACATCGCCTACAACGGACGCTTGACGGTGAGCGCACCGCGAATCTGGCCAAGGCTGTAGCCCGTGGCGCGATCCTGCGGATAGCTTGCGTCGAGCTGGGCCTTGAGTTGCGGATCGATCTGCGCGGCATCGCCATGGCAGGCGAGGCACACTTCGCCCACCGGAATGGCGCGCATGTAGCGGAACATGCGCGTGCCGTCCGCGTCGCTGACCACCTCGCCGACTTCCAGCGCAGGCGCCTGTTCGCCGGCCGCCGCGCGCGCGTCGAAGGCCTTCAGGTGTTCTGCCTCCCACGCGTCCGGCGTGCCGCGCTCGGGATTGCGCGTCTTGAGACTCACGCGGCGCATCTCCCAGCCCAGCGCTTCGGCGCGCTGGCGCATCAGTTCAGGCGCCTTCTCCTTACAGATCGGAATCGCGCCAGCGGGGCCTTGCTCGGCCACCGTGCTTTTCATCATAGCCACCACCTCGGGCAACACCGGCAAGGCTTTCTCGCGCGTGTCGAGGGTCAGCGCGCCGACGTCCTCGGCAAGCGCGGCACCGCTCGCACACAGACAGGCAATCAGGGTAAGAATACGCATGGCACTCTCCTTTGAGATGAACTCAAAGATTAGCATATTCATATATAGATTGCTGGCGCAGGAAGGTGCCGCGGTCAGCCCTTGCCGCGCGCCATCACCAGCACGCCGCCGATGACCAGCGCGGCACCCAGTAACTGTATCGCGCCAAAAGGCTCGTCGAGCAGGAGCGCGCCGAGCAGCAGCGTCACCACCGGGCCTAAGCTGCCAGTGAGCGCCACCGGCCCGGCACCGATGCGGCGGATCGCTTCGGAGACACACCAGATCGGCAGGACCGTCGACAACAACGCCATCGCCGCGGCCAGCGCGATGACCTGCCACGGCTGCACCAGCGCGCCCAGCGGACGCAGCCAGAGGAACTGGGCGATCGCCAGCACGCAGGCCACCGACGAGGCGTAGGCGGCCACGCGCGCCGCACCGAGCCGCCCGACCACCTGCCCGTTGCCCATCAGGTAGAGCGCGTAAGCCAGCGCGCTGCCGAATACCAGCGCACTGCCGATGAGCACATCGTGGGCGTCGCCGATGACCTGAAAATCATGCGCCACGGCGAGCGCCACGCCGAGATAGCACAGCGCCAGCGCGCCGATGCTGCGGCGGGTCAGTGGTTTGCCGAGGAACAGTGCCGAGAGCACGATGACCAGCGTCGGGTAGGCAAAAAGGATGAGGCGCTCGAGCGCCGCGGTGATGTAATCGAGGCCGAGAAAGTCCAGATAGCTGGCGAGGTAGTAGCCGAGAAAACCGAGCAGCGCAAGCACGCCCCAGTCCCGCCGGCCAAGGGGCGCCGGCGCGTGCCGGCTGCCAAACCAAGCCATCACGAGAAAACCCGGCAGGGCGAAAATCATGCGCAGCGCGAGCAGCGTCTCGGCATCGACGCCATGCACGTAGGCCAGCTTGACGAGAATCGCCTTGAACGAAAACCCAACCGCGCCGACGAGCGCCAGCAACAGCCCGACGGCGTGCACGCGGTCGACCGTTTCCGCTTCAGCCGGGCCGCCCGACACCCCACTCAATCCCTGGCTGGCGGGCTCACGCGGCTCAGCGCCGGCGCCGCGTGCTGCCGCCGAGGATGGAACCAAGCACGCCACGGATGATGGCGCGACCGACCTGCGTGCCGATGCTGCGTGCCGCGCTCTTGGCGGCTGATTCGATCACGCCGTCGGAGCGCCGCGAACCCCCGCCACCCCCGAACATGCCGCCGAGCATGCCGCCCAGTCCACCGAGCAGGCCCCCGTCGTCGCTCTGCTGGATTTCGGCGGTCTTGCGTTCCGCCTCGGCCTCGGCCGCCTCGTTCTGGCCGAAACCGGCCTGAATCATCTCGTAAGCGGACTCACGGTCGAGTGCGGCTTCGTAATGACCATGCAGCACCGAGCCGCGGATCGCTTGCGCGCGCTCGGTGTCGGTCATCGGGCCGAGGCGCGAACCGGGCGCAATCACCGAGCAGCGTTCGACGATGCTCGGCCGCCCTTTCTCGTCGAGGAAAGAAATCAGCGCCTCGCCGACGCCCAGTTCGGTGATCGCCTTGACCGCATCGAAGTCTGGATTGGCGCGCATCGTCTCGGCCGCCGTCTTCACCGCCTTCTGGTCACGCGGCGTGAACGCGCGCAGTGCATGCTGCACCCGGTTGCCAAGCTGGCCGAGCACTTCGTCGGGCACGTCGAGCGGGTTCTGGGTGACGAAGTAAACACCCACGCCTTTCGAACGGATCAAGCGCACCACCTGTTCGACTTTGTCGAGCAAGGCCTTGGGCGCGTCGTCGAACAGCAGATGCGCTTCGTCGAAGAAAAACACCAGCTTGGGCTTGTCCGGATTACCGATTTCGGGCAAATGCTCGAAGAGTTCAGAGAGCAGCCACAGCAGGAAGGTGGAGTAGAGCTTGGGGCTGTTGTAGAGCCGGTCGGCGGCGAGCACATTGATCACCCCGCGGCCGGCCGCATCGGTCTGCATGAGGTCGGCAATATCGAGCATCGGCTCGCCAAAGAACTGGTCTCCCCCTTCTTCTTCGAGCGTCAGCAGGCCACGCTGGATGGCGCCGATCGAGGCCGCCGAGACATTGCCGTATTGGGTCTTGATGGTCTTCGCGTTCTCGCCCGTGAACTGCACCATGGCGCGCAGATCCTTGAGATCGAGCAGCAGCAGGCCGTTGTCGTCGGCCACCCGGAAAACAATCTGCAACACCCCGCTTTGGGTGTCGTTGAGATTGAGCAGGCGCGCAAGCAGCACCGGGCCCATGTCGGAGATGGTGGCGCGCACCGGATGGCCGGCCTCGCCAAACACATCCCAGAACACGGTGGTGTTGTTCACCGGCGTGAAACTGTCGATTCCAATGGCGTTGAGACGCGCCATGAGTTTGTCGGATGCGGTGCCGGCTGCGCCGACACCCGACAGATCGCCCTTTACATCAGCAACGAATACCGGCACGCCGATGCCGGCGAAGGATTCGGCAAGCTTCTGCAGCGTCACCGTCTTGCCGGTGCCGGTGGCGCCGGTAATCAGGCCGTGGCGATTGGCCAGCGCGGGTAACAGGGCGATGTCGCGGCCGTCGGCCTTTGCAATCAGGAGCGGGGGTGTCATACGATGGGATTCTCCGGTAACCGGTGGCGCCGGGCAGGTCAGTGCGCGTAGTTTAACGTGTCGCCGAAACGGACATCACCGCTCGACGGTAATCATGGAGTCGTAGCAACAATGGCAAGATTGAGAATCCGCATCGTCCTCGACGATATCGAACCCGAAATCTGGCGACGGGTGGAAGTGCGCGACGATTTGAGTTTTCTTCAGCTCCATAACGTGATCCAGCGCGCCATGGGCTGGGAGAATTGCCATTTGCACCAGTTCGAAACGGCGTTGCCACGGCGCTTCATTGGCACCGCCTCGGTCGAAGACGCTTTCTTCGACGGTCCGACCCTGGTGCCCGAGCGCACGACGCGCTTGTCCGACATGCTGGATCGCAAGCGCAAGTTTCGCTACTGGTACGACTTTGGCGACGACTGGTGGCACACCCTGCACATCGAAAAACGCC
>CBDULG010000052.1:0-13681 GCA_965367985.1 uncultured Rhodocyclaceae bacterium | reverse complement strand
CGCCAGATCAAGAAATCGCGCCGCGGCGCTGGCGGCGCGGCAGCGTTCGCGCCATACTTGACCGTATTGTTCGATCACTGAGGACTTTGTCGTGCAAGCCAGCGCGGCACTCGCCGCCCTACCGATTCCCGCCGACCGTCGCATCCCCGGCAACAAGGCGATCTGGGTCGGCATCTACTGCGAACTGAGCGAGTTCGCGCTGATGTTTCTCGTCTACTTCATCGCCCGCGCCCACCATCCCGAGGCCTTCCGCGACGGCCCCGCGCAGTTGTCAACGCTGGCCGGTGTCGCCAACACGCTGGTCATGCTGACCAGCAGCTACTTCGTCGCGCGCGCCGTGGTCGCGATGCGCGCCGACCGCCTGCGCACCTGCCTGCAATGGCTGGCGCTAGCGCTGCTTACCGGCATCGGCTATCCGGTGGTGAAGTTCTTCGAGGTGCGGTGGAATCTGGCCCACGGCGTCGCCGGCGATGGCAACGTATTCCAGATGGCCTATTACTACCTCACGTTCAACCATCTGGTGCATGTTTTCTGGGGTCTGCTTGGCGTGCTGTTCGTCATGGCGCGTACGGCGATGGGCGCTTATTCGTCGAAGAACTACAAGGGTTTCGAAGCGTTTGCCTGCTATTGGCACGCGACGGATCTGATCTGGCTGATGATCTTCCCATTGTTTTACGTATTGCATTGACGTGGAGGGAATGATGCAAACCACGGCACGCTCATTGACCTTCGCCTGGCTGGCGCTGGCCGGTCTCACGCTGACCGGCGCGTTGCTCGGTGAAGCCGGGCAGCCGGGCTTCTGGGTGACCCTCTCGGTGGCCGTCATGATGGCGGTCAAGGGACGGCTGGTGATCGACCACTTTCTCGAACTGGGCAGGGCACACCGCAGTATCCGAAAACTGGTGCGGCTCTACGCCCACGTGATCCCCGCGATGGTGGTGATCACCTACCTGTTCGGGCCGCAGATCGCGCGGCTGACCACCTTATGAGCCTCGGCGCGCCGGCAGCAGTGTGGCAGCCAATGCCGCGATGATCAGCAGCGCGGCGACATAGTCCGCAGGAAACGGTATCTCGCCGGTAATCCACATCGCCGAGCCGAGGCCAATCACCGGAATGAACATGATCGACAGGCCACTGGCCACCGGCGGCACGCTGCGCGCGATCGAAAACCAGAGGATCTGCGCGACGCCGTAGTTAATCGCAAAACTGTAGGTCAGCGCAGCCCACATGGCGGGCGTGAAATCGAAGTTCGGCGCCGGCTCCAGCGTGACCGCAAGCATCCACAGCACGGGCACCGCCATGCCGATCATCCACACCGTCAGCGCTTCGGTGGTGACGCCCACCGAAAGGCGCTTGAGCAGCAGCGTGCCGAACGCCCAGCAAGCCGCCGCCGACAGCATCCACACCATGCCGGAAGGCTGTCCGGCAAGCGCGCCCAGTTCGTGCCACAGGAGCAGGAAGACGGCGGCCGCGGCACATGCCGTTGCCAGCCAGAGACGGGCGCTCATCTGCTCGCGGAAGATCAGCACACCGAACACCACCGTCCAGATCGGCATGGTGAAGCCGACGATCGCCGCGCGACCCGAGGCGAGCGCCTGCACACCGAAGATCGACAGGGTGTGCCAGGCAAGCACATTGGGTAAAGCGAGCAAGGCAATCTGCGGCAACGCACTGACCGGCACGCGCAGATGGGCGCCGCGACTGCGATACCACGAATACAGCAGCAGCAGTCCGCCAGTCATGGTGAGAGCGCGAAAATACAGCGGCGTCATCTCGCGCAGCCCAATCTTCATCACCGGCCAGTTGACACCCCACATCAGGGTGAGCAGGCCAAGCGAAACCAGATTGCGCGCAGGGATCATGAAAAACTTAAAAAAATGGCGGACACGCGTCCGCCAGCAAATCGATCAACACAAAGATTTATTTGAGTGCCGCAAGCGCTGCGGAATAGTCCGGCTCGTCGGCGATTTCGCCCACCAGTTCCGAATGCAATACCTTGTTCGATTCGTCCAGAACCACCACCGCACGCGCCGTCAGCCCGGCCAGCGGGCCGGTGGTCATCGCGACGCCGTAATTACGCGCAAAGTCCGCGCTGCGGAAGTTCGACAGGGTCTTGACGTTGTCGAGCCCTTCGGTTTCGCAGAAGCGCTTGGCGGCGAACGGCAAATCAGCCGAAACGACCAGCACCACGGTGTTGTCGAGGCTCGACGCCTCGACATTGAATTTTCGCGTCGACGTAGCGCAGGTGGGCGTATCGAGGCTCGGCACGATGTTGAGCACCTTGCGTTTGCCCGCGTAGGCGTCGAGACCGACGTCACTCAGATCCGCAGCCGTCAGCGAAAACGCCGGTGCGGTCTCACCCTTTTTCGGCAGATTTCCCGCCACTTCCACGGGATTGCCTCTCAACGTTACAGTTGCCATGCAGTTTCTCCTCTCACCATTCGTTTTTTGCGCCAGCCGACAATGCGCTGCGCCCGCGAAAGTGTGACACAGCAAGGTTGCATTTGATACGACGAAGCACCGATCATGACGTTGTGCCTTTCAACGCGAAGGATTTCATGCGCCTCTCAGCGATATGCGTGACCCTGTTGCTGGTCATCGGCGCAGAACCGGCGATCGCCGCACCGCTTCCCGCGCTTGCCGCGCCCGTGACGGGCAGTTAAGCGATGACCGCCGACCAGCTCACGCTGTATGCCATTCTCGCCGCCACCGTCGGCCTGTTTTTCTGGGGCCGCTGGCGCCACGACATGGTGGCGCTGGCGGCGTTGCTGGCCTGCGTGTTCGCGGGCCTGGTACCGTCCGATGCCGCCTTTTCGGGCTTCGGCCACCCTGCCGTGATCACCGTCGCGGGCGTTCTCGTGTTGAGCAGCGGACTGCAAAGCACCGGCGCGGTCGACGCGCTCACCCGGCGCGTGCTGGTCGCCACCTCGGGGCCGGTGCGCGGCATGGCCCTGCTGATCGGCGTCGGCGCGCTGCTCTCGGCCTTCATGAACAACGTCGGTGCGATGGCACTGCTCATGCCGGTCGCCGTCCAGTTGGCCAGCCGCCACGACATTCCGCCGGGCAGGGTGCTCATGCCACTGTCGTTCGGCACGATCCTCGGCGGCATGACCACGCTGATCGGCACGCCGCCCAACCTCATCGTCGCGAGTTTTCGCGCCAGCACCGGCGCCGGCAGCTTCGGCATGTTCGACTTTACCCCGGTCGGTTTTGCGGTGGCCGCTGGCGGCATCGTTTTTCTCATCCTGCTGGGCTGGCGCATCGTGCCGGCGCGCACGCAAAAGGGCGCGGGCAGCTTCGACACCGGCACTTATCTGACTGAAGCCTGGGTGACCAAAGATGGCAAGGCAGTCGGGAAACCTTTGCACGAGGTGGAAAGCAAGCTCGACGCAGCCGATGCGCAGGTGGTCGGCATGGTGCGCAATGCGTTTCGGATCACCGCGCCCAATCCATGGCGCGTGCTGCGCCCGGGCGACATTTTGGTGATCGAAGCCGAACCGGAATCACTCGCCAATGCGCTTGGCAGCCTCGGCTTGACACTCGACGACCCTGACGCCGAACACCCCGACACGGAACACTCTGCCGACGAGGCGGTTAAAGCCGCCGCGGCAGCATCCAACGCGGACAGCGACACGGCGACCGCGCAAGCGAAAGGCGACGACCATGCCGGTGATGGCAGTGGTGCGGCCAAGTCGCGCAAAAAGCGCGCAAAGAAGCGCAGCGATAACGAGGAAAACGAGTTGCAGGAACTGGTGGTCCTGCCGCGCTCGGAACTTATCGGCCGCAGCGTCAATGACATTCACCTGCGCACCCGCTTCGGCATCAACCTGCTGGCCATTTCACGTCAGGGCCGGCAGAGCATCCGGCGCTTGCGCTCGACCACCATCCGCGCCGGCGACGTGCTGCTGATGCAGGGTGCCCCGGAGGCTTTGTCGGAATTCGCCAGCGAGTTCGGTGGTGTCCCGCTGGCGACACGGAATATCAGTTTTCCGGCACGCGGAAAGGCCAGCCTGGCCACCGGCGTGATGGCCTGCGCCATCGGCGGCGCGGCCTTTGGCCTGCTGCCCGCGGCGATCGCATTCGCTGCCGCCGCACTGGTTTACGTGGTAAGCAAGATCGTGCCGGCCGAGAAAGTTTTCGACGCAATCGACTGGCCGGTCATCGTCTTGCTCGGCGCGCTCATTCCAGTGGCCGGCGCGATGGCCACCACCGGCGCCGCCGACGCGCTGGCGATCGGCCTGCTGGGCAGCATTGCCGGCGGTCATCCGATAGTGGCGCTGGCGATCATCCTCGTGGTCACCATGACGCTGTCGGATTTCATGAACAATGCCGCCACCGCCGCGGTGATGTGTCCGATCGCGATCAGCGTCGCCAGCCAACTCGGCGTCAACGTTGACGCCTTCCTTATGGCCGTCGCCATCGGCGGCTCATGCGCCTTCCTCACCCCCATCGGCCACCAGAACAACACGCTCATTCTCGGCCCCGGCGGTTTCAGCTTCGGAGACTACTGGCGTCTCGGCCTGCCGATGGAAGTGATCGTTGTAGCGGTCAGCCTGCCGATGCTGCTGTGGGTCTGGCCGCTTTAGCCGCGATGGCGGTCCCTTTCAGTCGACCTTGATATGCACCGCTTCCGGGCGGCCCGGTGACGCCTTGGGCAACTCGATACGCAGCACGCCGTTGGCGTAGCTGGCGCGCGCCGCGTCGGCCTTGACCGCAGCCGGCAAGGGCACTGCGCGGCGGAAGCTGCCGTAGGCGCATTGCATCACGCGCCAGCGGCCGTCGGAGCTTTCGCGATTAAAACGCTTTTCGCCCGACACCGTCACGGTCTGGCCGCTCGCCTCGATCTCGATCTCGTCCTTCTTCATGCCGGGCAATTCGAGCCGAATTACCAGACGTTGATCGTCCTCGAAGACGTCGCCGCCGAGCATCGCCCAGCCGCGCGTCGGCAGATAGAAGGCGTCGTCTACCTCGGTGCTTTCCGGCAGGTCGGTCGCCTCGCCGGGCTTGAAGCGCGTCAGCGCGTTGGACGCCGACTGCCACAGATGGCGCCAGCCGTCCGAGACGCTGCCCCAGAAGGATTCGAAATTTTCACGTAGATTTTCCAGTGCCATGTGCAGTCTCCTTTCGATGCGCGTTGGCGATCAGGCGGTGTCGATACGGATCTTGCGCGGTTGCGCGTGCGCCGCCTTGGGAATCCGCAGGGTAAGCACACCATTGGAGAAATCGGCCTGTGCGCCATTCGCATCCAGATCGCGCGACAGCGTGAACACCCGCCGATAGCGCGGCAATGCCACTTCGGCATGGGTGGCCTGCATATCGTCACTCAAGGGCAAGCTCAACACGCCCTCGATGGTCAGACTTTCGCTTTCCACCTGTATGTCGAGGCGGTCTTTGGACACACCCGGCAGGTCCGCGCGAAGCACGATGCCGTCGGCGCTTTCGATGACATCCACTGCGGGCAGCATGACCGGCTCGTCACGCCGCTGCTGTTCGATATTCTGCTCTTTAGTCATGGTCGTTTCCTCTCACTGAATCGCAATGCGGCTGGCCTTGGCGGCCGATTTGCGCGCTACACGCAGATGCAGCAGGCCGTCACGGTATTTCGCCTGCACCTTGTCGGCATCGACATCGTCGGGCAGGGATACGACACGGCGGAACCGCCCGCTGAAGCGCTCTTCGACATGTGCAATGGCGCCCTCCGGCACGGGCTCGCCGGGACGCTCGCCGTCGATCGTCAGCACGCCTTTTTCGATGCGCACATCGAGCGCCTCGGGGTCGATGCCCGGAAGAAAGGCAAACACTTCGATCGATTCGGGCGTGCTGCCCAGGTTGATCGCCGGATAGCGGCGCTGCGTCTGACCGCGGATGCTCGGCGATTCATCGAATCCCTGCTGCAGTTCACGTTGCAGGCGGTCGAGTTGGGCAAACAGGTCGCCCGGGAAAAGGGTACGAAACACCATGGTCGGTCCTCCCTTCGGTCTAGTGCATGAGCGGCGCGGCGCGACGCTTTCACTACCCGATATGGGGCCGCATGGCGGGACTTCAAGCAGGAAAGATGGCGCGGCCGGACGGCGGCGCCGGAAGATCAGCGAAAGACGATCGTCTTGTTGCCGTGCACCAGCACACGGTCTTCGAGGTGATAGCGCAGGCCGCGTGCGAGCACTGTCTTTTCGATGTCCTTGCCGTAACGCACCATGTCCTCTACGGCGTCGGAGTGATCGATGCGATTGACGTCCTGCTCAATGATCGGACCCTGGTCGAGATCGGCGGTGACATAGTGACAGGTGGCGCCGATCAGCTTGACACCCTTCTCCCACGCCTGATGGTAGGGCCGCGCGCCGACGAAACTGGGCAGAAAACTGTGATGAATGTTGATGATGCGTCCGGGATAGGCGGCGCACAACTCGGGCGGCAGGATCTGCATGTAGCGTGCCAGCACCATGGTGTCGCCACGCACTTCTTCAAAAATGCGCTGCACCTCGGCGTAGGCGGTCTGCTTGTTGTCGGCGGTGATGGGCACGTGATGAAAGGCGATTTCATGCCATTCGACAAACCCGCGGAACGTGTCGTGATTCGAGATCACACAGGCAATTTCGATGTCGAGTTCTTTCGATTGCCAGCGCGCCAGCAAATCGTAAAGGCAGTGTTCCTGCTTCGACACCAGCACGACGACGCGCTTGCGGACGGCCGAGTCGGTGATCTTCCAGTCCATCTCGAGCGACTCGGCGAGCGGCGCGAAACGCGCGCGGAACTCGGCCAGATGCACCGGGATCGAATCAGCGCGGATTTCGATGCGCATGAAGTAGCGCCCCCGCGACTCGCCGGCGAGCGGCGGTTCAGCGTGCAGCGAGGTTTCGAGGATCCAGCCGTTCAGCTCGGCGATGAAATTACTGACCTTGGCGACAATGCCGACCTGGTCGGGGCAGGATGCCGACAGTGTGTAGAAGCGTTCGCGATGCATGGCCGGCGCCCTCAAATGCGCGCCGAGGCGGCGAGAATTTCGCCCATCAGGGCATCGTAGTCGCGGGTCACGGGATACTGCGGAAACTCGCGCACGACATTGTCCGGCGGGCAATACAGGATGCCGGCGTGCGCCTCGGCCAGCATGTTGGTGTCGTTGTACGAATCGCCCGCGGCGATCACCTTGAAGTTGATTTCCTTGAACCGGCGCACCGCTTCCTGCTTCTGGTTGGGCATGCGCAGTTGGTAGTCGACAACATAACCGTCGGCGTCCGCGGTAAGTTTGTGGCAGAACAAGGTGGGCTGACCGAGCTGGGCCATCAGCGGCATGGCGAACTCGTAAAACGTGTCGGACAGTATGATCACCTGGAAGCGCGCGCGCAGCGCGTCGAGGAAGGCCTTGGCACCGGGCATCGGGCTGAGCGTGGCGACGACCTGCTGAATATCCGGCAGGCCCATGCGGTTTTCGCGCAGCAGGTCGAGCCGGTAGCGCATTAGGGTGTCGTAGTCGGGCTCGTCGCGGGTGGTGCGGCGCAGGCCGTCGATACCGGTCGCTGCCGCGAATTCGACCCAGACTTCGGGAATCAGCACACCTTCGAGATCAAGACAGACGAGTTGCACGGCCAGGCCCTTGTATTGAGAGAGGAAAACCGGCGCATTCTAGCAGGTTGGCCGGTGCGCCAAAGCGGTCGCAGGTCACATACGCGCGGCGCAACCGCAGCATCGAGCGAAAGGGATTCCCGCACGCCGCGGCGGCTGATAACATACGCTAAGGTACGGCAACGCAAGCGTCCCGCGTGCGGCACATTCGCCCGTGCGCGACGAAACCTCACTGCAAAGGAATTTCGCCATGTCGCAAAAAGTGCTTGTCTCTTTCGGCGCGGAAGAAGAATACGAATTCAACGTCCAGGCGGCTGATACAGTCGGCATGGACAAATCCAGTGCGCGCGCGTGGCTGGCAAAGGAATTCGAAGATCTCGAATGCTCGCCGACCAATCCGATGGGCAAGGTGCTGGTACTCGACATGATTCTCAACGTCGCCAAGTACGGCGGCGCCAAGCGGTTCGCCGAGGCGGGCGACTGGGCGCACAAGTTCGCCGCGGTGGTCGCCGTGTCGCTCGACCGGCCGGTGGCCAAGGTCGACATCCCGAGCTTCGCCGTCGGCTGAGCGCTGCGCCCGGCACGCCCTGCGTGCGGGCCGGGCAACTCAGTGGTCCCGGCCCAGCCGGTAAAGCGCCAGACTGGCGAGAAAATTGGGTTCTTCCTTGATCACCACGCCCTCATCGAAGCCCAGCCCTTCGCGGATGACGATGCCGTTCATCTCGCACAGCGCCTCGAAATCCGAAATCGTGAAGAAACGGCGGTTGGGCGTGTTGTACCACTGGTGCGGAAGGCTGGTCGACACCGGCATGTGACCGTTGAGCAGTGCCTGACGGTGGCGCCAGTAGGCGAAGTTCGGAAAGCTCACCACCGCCTCGCGCCCAACGCGCAGCATCTCGGCGAGAATGCCTTGCGTGTTGTGCACGGCCTGAAGTGACATGCTCATGATGACGTGATCGAAAAACCCGTCCTCGAATCCGGCCAGTCCGCGTTCGAGATCGAGTTGCAACACGTTGACGCCATTGGCGACGCAGGCCTTCAGGTACTCGCGATCATTCTCAACGCCGTAGCCGAGTACCTGCCGCGTTTGCGCCAGCTCCTTGAGCAGCGTGCCGTCGCCGCAGCCCAGGTCGAGCACTTTTTCGCCAGGCGCAATCCAGCTGGCGATCACTTCATGGTCAAAACGTTGGTGGGGCATTGTCACACCTCGACGCGATCGAAATAGGCGGAGAGCACGCCGTGATAATGCGGATCGTCGAGCAGGAAGGAATCGTGTCCGGCGCTCGAGGCGATTTCGGCATAACTGACATTGCGCCGGTTGTGCAGCAGCGCGTAGACGATTTCGCGGCTGCGCACCGGCGGGAAGCGCCAGTCGGTTGAAAACGAGACGACCAGGAAGCCGGCCTGGGCACGCGCCAGCGCGGCCGGCAGGTTGCCGGCGAAATCGAACGCGGGGTCGAAATAGTCGAGCGCCTTGGTGGTCAGCAGGTAGGTGTTGGCATCGAAGAACTCGGCGAATTTCTTGCCCTGATGGCGCAAATAGGATTCGATCTCGAACTCGACGTCATAGCTGAACACCTGTTTGCCGTGACGCAGGTTGCGACCGAACTTGGCCGCCATCGCGCCATCGGAAAGATAGGTGATATGACCGAGCATGCGCGCCAGCTTGAGGCCGCATTCGGGCACCACATTGCGGCCGTAGAAATTCCCGCCGTGAAAATCGGGGTCGGTCAGGATGGCCTGACGCGCGACTTCGTTGAAGGCAATGTTCTCGGCCGACAGCCGCGGCGCCGCCGCAATCACAACGGCATGGGCGATGCGCTCGGGAAACTGCAGCGTCCAGGAGAGCGCCTGCATGCCGCCCAGACTGCCGCCCACCACCGCCGCGAGGCGCTCGATGCCCAGAGCGTCGGCGAGGCGGGCCTGCGACACCACCCAGTCTTCCACCGAAACGAACGGAAAATCGGCACCCCACGGCTGCCCGGTTGCCGGATTGACCGTCGATGGGCCACTGCTGCCGTGGCATCCGCCGAGGTTGTTGACACCGATGACGAAGAACTTGCGCGTATCGAGCGGTTTGCCGGGGCCGATGAGGTTGTCCCACCAGCCGGTGTCGTCGGGTGTATCGGCGTAGTGGCCGGCGACATGGTGTGAACCCGACAGCGCGTGACACACCAGCACGGCATTGCTGCGCGCCGCGTTCAGCTCACCATAGGTCTCATAGACCAGCTCGTAGTCTTCGAGCCGTCCACCGCTTTTGAGCACCAGCGGTTGGCTGAAACGCATGCGCTGCGGAGTAACGATGCCGACAGATTGAGGTTGCGTCATGGAGTTTCCGAAAAAAAATATCCCGGTCGGCGTCAGGCGCGGACCGGGATGCCCTCGCTTTAGCCGTATTTATTAAGCGCCCGCAAGCTGATTCTCAAATCGGCGCTGATGGAAAGTAAATTAGCGGCCCGTCCGGGAATTGTCAAACATGAGGTCAGAGCAGCAGGCGCGCCACGGCCTCATGTACGCGCTCCTGTTCGTCCATCTTCAGGATGCGTTGCACCTTGGGCGCCAGATCGCCGACATCGGCGCGCAGCACCTCCTGTTTGACGCCGAGCAACTGTACCGGCTGCATCGAGAAGATCCGCAGACCCATGCCGAGCAGCAAACGCGTGAAATGCGGATCGCCGGCCATTTCGCCGCATACCGACACCGGCAGGCTGTATCGCGCGCCGGCCTGAATCGTTCCGCCGATGAGTTTTAGCACCGCCGGGTGCAGCGGATCGTACAGATGGCCGACCGCCTCGTCGGTGCGATCGATGGCCAGGGTGTACTGGATCAGGTCGTTGGTGCCGATCGACAGAAACTGCAGGCGCCGTACGAACATGCCGAGCGCGAGCGCTGCCGCGGGCACTTCGACCATGCCGCCGACTTCGATCTTGGGATCGAACTTCTGCCGGTTTTCGGTGAGCTGCTCCTTGGCCTGGGCGATCAAGGCCAGCGCCTGATCCATCTCCTGATAGTGGGCCAGCATCGGCAGCAGGATCTTGAGCTTGCCGTAGTGCGAAGCGCGCAGCAGGGCGCGCAACTGGGTGAGAAACATCTTCGGTTCGGAGAGCGAGTAGCGAATAGCGCGCAAGCCCAGCGCGGGATTGGTTTCGGTGCGCTTGCCGAAAATTTCAAGCGCCTTGTCGGCCCCCACGTCGAGCGTGCGAATGGTCACCGGCATGTTGCCCATGCGCTTGAGCACCGAACGGTAGGCTTCGAACTGCTCGTCTTCATCGGGCAGATGGTTGCGCCCGAGAAAGAGAAACTCGGTACGGAACAGGCCGACGCCATCGGCTCGCACCGCCTTGGCCTGGATGGCATCCTCGGGCAGCTCGATGTTGGCAAGCAGGCTGACATCCTCGCCGTCGAGCGTGGTCGCCTTCGCGCCCTTGAGCCGCCCGAGCTTGGAGCGTTCGAGTTCGAGCTCCGTCTTGCGAAGCTTGTACTCCTCGAGGATGGGTTCGTCGGGATCGACGATCACCACGCCACGCGTGCCGTCGACGATGATCAGTTCGTTGCCTTCGACCAGGTGACGGATGTTGTACAACGCCACAACCGCGGGAATGCCCTGGCTGCGCGCGACAATCGCCGTATGGCTTGTCGGCCCGCCGACATCGGTGACGAAACCGTCCACGTTGTGACCGCGGAAACCAATGGTATCGGCCGGCGACAGGTCATGCGCCACGACAATTGTGCCCACCGCGTCCTTGCGACGCTTGCGCGGCAGGTGGCCGGGGTGGCCGAGCATGACCTTGACGACCCGCTCGACCACCTGCACGACGTCGGCCTTGCGCTCGCGCAGGTAGGCGTCCTCGATTTGGTCGAACTGAGCGACCAGCGACTCCATTTGCTGCACCAGCGCCCACTCGGCATTGCAGCGACGCTCCTCGATGAGCGCGCGCGCTGCATCGACGAGCATCGGATCGTCGAGAAACATCAGGTGCAGATCAACGAAGGCGCCCACTTCGCTGTGCGCCTGGGGCTGCTCGGTGCCCTCCTTGAGCGCACGCAATTCCTTGCGCACCGTGTCGACGGCGGCCTCGAGCCGCTCCACCTCGCGCTTCAGATGACGCGGCGGCACATGGAAGTGGTTGACCTCGAGCAGCGCGTGGGAGACCAGGTGCACCTGGCCAATGGCGATGCCTTGGGAGACCGCGAGTCCGTGCAGGGTAAAGGGCATGGTCGGCCTATCGTCGTCGAAAGCCCGTCAGGCGCGGGCGGTCATTCCAGTGGTGGGACGGCACGAAGTGCCGGCGCGGTGGAATGTTCATTCATCCTCTCCGAATCGCTCGGAGATCAACGTGACCAGCGCGTCCATAGCCTCGTCTTCGGACTCGCCGCTGGTGTCGATGGTCACCTTCGCGCCTTTTGCGGCGGCGAGCATCATCACCCCCATGATGCTCTTGGCATTGACCCGGCGGCTGTCGCGCTCCAGCCAGACATCACACGGGAAACTGCTTGCCAGTTGGGTGAGCTTTGCCGAGGCCCGCGCATGCAGGCCGAGGCGGTTGATGATTTCGATTTCGTGACGCGGCATAGTCGATTTTTGTTTTCCTGCGTGCGGGTTGTCTTCAAAGCGGCTTCATGCGCACCACGCCAACACAGGCGCCGGTGATCGCGCGATCGAGCAGTTGGTCGATCGGCAGCTGTGCGCGGTAGGTGAGTACGCGCAACAGCATCGGCAGATTGACGCCCGCGGCACCGACCACATAGCCCGGCTCGAGTACCCGCAGCGCGAGATTGGCGGGGCCGCCACCGTACATGTCGGCAAGCACCATCACGCCGTCGCCGGTATTCACCGCGGCGACGGCCCGTTCCGCCGCAGGCTGCATGTCGCGCGGATCGTCCCCGGGCATGAAGGCCAGCGCCTGCAACTGCGGCGGTCGGGTGTTCAGTACGTGGGTCACGCAGTCGATCAGGGCTTGACCGAGACCGGCGTGGGTGACGAGAAGCACTCCGATCATGTTCTGGCCGCAGCATCGCAAAGCACTGATTGTAGCTGAGCGCAGTGGCGCTGCGGGCCGCGTCAGTCGTCAAGCACCTCGACCTCGGTGCCGCCGAGCCGCTTCATGCGGGCGAACCAATCGCGCGTCACCGCCATCCGGCCAGCGGCGTCAACGCGCATGACATAACGTGCAACGACAGCGCGGCGTTCGCGGCCGTGGGTCCGGAAGGCTGCCAGAGCTGCGCGCAGATACAGGCGACGCGCAGCAGCACAGCACCCATCCGCTACGTGTCGATCTCATCGCGGCGCTGCGTCGCGCAAGCGCGCGATGCGCTCGGGCGTCGGCGGATGGCTTGACAGATAGTCGCTCCAGTGCGCGCCTCGTTCCTGTGTCCCGGACGCGCCCGTTGCCTCGCTGCCGGATCCGCCGCGCCGCGCCCTGGATAGCGCATCGAGCATGTCGGCCAGCAAGACCGGCGAGCTGCCGCTGCGTTCGAGCAGCGCGGCGCCGTAGTTGTCAGCGTCAAGTTCGAAATCGCGCGAATAGGCGGCGCTCAGCACACCGGTGGCGCCAGCCGTGGCGAGCGAACCAAAATCACCCGTCCACGCGCCGATGACCGCGGCCAGCATCGACGCCTGGATCAGATTGCGCAGCCCATGGCGGTGTTCGACATGGCCCAGTTCATGCGCGATCACCGCCGCCACATGCTGCGGCGTGGGCGCCAGCGCGACCAGCGCGTCGGTGACCACGATGTCGCCGCCGGGCAGTGCGAAGGCATTGGCACCAATCGCCTCCGCTGAGCGGAAGTGAAGTCGCGCCGGCGCGTCGTTTCGGGCACGCAGCAGTGGCGCCGTCGCCGCCTCGATATCCGCTACGGCCGCGCCGTCGAGCGTGGTCGGCGCGAGGAGGCCGCTGCGATCGAGGGTGTCGAGCAACTGGCCGTCGAGCGCGCTGATCGTCTGTTGCGGAAGCGCATGCGCAATCAGCCGCGCCGTCAGCGGCAGACCCCAGCGATATCCGGCGATGGCCACCACGATCAGCACGACGAGCGCAAACACGGCACGCGCGGCGCTGCCCTGCCACACCGTCACGGCGCTTTCGGCATGCCCGGTGGCCGCCAGAAACGCACTCAGCCTGGG
>CBDULG010000051.1:0-13715 GCA_965367985.1 uncultured Rhodocyclaceae bacterium | reverse complement strand
CGTGATCGTCGGTGCATAGGGTGTCGCCGTGGAGGATGATCGCGCGGCGTTGGCCGAGTGAAACTTCGTGCGGCTCGCTGATCAGCGTCACGCCCGCGCGCTCGGCGAAGCCACCGCCGATCAGAAAGTCCCGGTTGCCGGCGAGGAAGTAGATCTTCAGGCCGGCGTCGCGGGCCCGGGCGAACTGCTCACAAACATGATCATTGAAGGGCGCGTCGAGGTCGTCGTCACCTGCCCAGTATTCAAACAGGTCGCCGAGGACGAAGAGGCGTTCAGCGCGGCGCGCCGGTCCCGCCATGAACGACGCGAAGGCGCGTACCGTCTCGGTCTGCGCCGCGCAAAGATGCAGATCGGCGATAAACAGATCGGTGCCTGTCACCGCGACATCGAATCAGACGATTTCGGCGCGCTCGATGACGACGTCTTCCTTGGGAACGTCCTGGTGAAAACCGGATGCGCCGGTCTTCACTGCCTTGATGGCGTCTACGGTGTCCATGCCCTCGGTGACACGCCCGAACACGCAATAGCCCCAGCCTTGCGCCGTCGGCGCGCGGAAATCGAGAAAATCGTTATCCGCGACATTGATGAAGAATTGCGCGCTGGCCGAGTGCGGATCCTGCGTACGCGCCATCGCCACCGTGCCGCGCGTGTTCTTCAGACCGTTGTCTGCTTCATTCTTGACGGTGTTGTTGGCCGGTTTCTGTTTCATGCCCGGCTCGAATCCACCACCCTGAATCATGAAACCATCGATCACGCGATGAAACACCGTGTTGTCGTAGTGTCCCGCCTCAACATAGGCGAGAAAATTCTGCACGGTTTCCGGTGCTTTTTCAGCATCGAGTTCGATACTGATCGTGCCATGCGATGTGTGCAGTTTGACTGACATTATTGCGCTCTCCTTGCCTCGGTTTACTTTAGTTTCCGGGTATTTCGCGCGCGTCGAGAATCGTGATGTCACTGACCGGTACGTCGCGGTGAAAGCCCTGCTGTCCGGTGGCCGTCTTGCCAATCTTACGAACTACATCCATGCCGTCGACAACTTCGCCAAAGACGGCGTAGCCCCAACCGTCGAACGAAGGGTAGTCCAGTTTATCGTTGTCCACCAGATTGATGAAAAACTGTGCGGTGGCGGAATGCGGATCCTGGGTGCGCGCCATGGCGATTGCGCCCGCACGGTTCTTGAGGCCGTTCTTGGCTTCATTTTGGATCGGCGCTCCCGGCGTTTTTTGCGCCATGCCGGGCTCGAAGCCGCCGCCTTGGATCATGAAGCCGTCGATCACCCGGTGGAATACGGTGCCCTTGTAGAAGCCGTTGTGCACATAGGCGAGAAAGTTGGCGGTGCTCACCGGTGCCTCTTTCTCATTGAGTTCGAGCGTGATGTTGCCGAGACTTGTTTCAAGCACAACCTTGGGTCCGGCGAGCACGGAAAGGGAGACGGCGGAGGCAATCAGTGCAGCAACTAGAAATTTCATGTGTGAGCAGTCCTCGAGCTGTGTCAGGCATCGCCCTCGTAGGCAATGCGCCAGGCGCCGTTTTCCTTGATCCAGTACTGTCGTTTGCGGCCCCCGTCACTATAACTGTCACTTTCATATTTTTGTTCGAATGTGACTTCGACCAGTTCGTCTCGTCCAGGGCTGCGGAACATGCTGATGTGGTCAATGCTGACCTTGATCCATTCTTTGTTGCGCGCAATATTGCGCTTGTGCTCGCCCCAGCTTGCGCGGTCGAATTCGCCGCTTTTGAAGTTGGCGGCGTAGTGCGTGAGAAAGCGCGCCGGGTTATGGCTTTCCCAGTCCGCACGCCAGCGCTCGATGGCTTCATTCAGCGCGCGGCGCTCAGCCTGCCAGTCATCCAGTGTCAGCCATTCGATGTCGTCGCTGATGATTACCGGCGTCATACCCACCTGAACAAAGCCAGACAAGGTGTTGAAATCCTGGTTCGCGAGTACGACGCAGCCTTCCGAGGCGCGCGGCGGACGGGCGTAGGTGTCTGATGGCACGCCGTGCAGCCAGATTCCATCGCCGGTGCGGCCGAGACGCTTATCCCACTCGTTGGGATAATTGATCGGGAACGCGCCATCGCCATACAGGTCTGGGAGTCTGGCGCTGTCGATCTGTGAAACCACGTGATAGACCCCAATCGGTGTCCTGTTGTCGCCCTCATAAGCCTTTTCGGCGCCCGCCTTGCCGTGGCTGGCATAAAAGTCTGCGACGAACCGCGGTGCGCCGTTTTCATTGCGATAGACATAGAGCCGCGCACGCTTCGTATCGACGACGACGGCGTATTTCTGCTGCGGACCCATTTGCAGAAGGTAGCGCGGTACATAGCGGGTCGTCGGCTTGTCACGATAGGCGTGCAGGCGCGCGACCGCTTCGTCGCGCAACTCGGCGATTGCTTTTTCGGCCCCGGTCGCGTTGCCAAATCCGCTCAGCGGCTTGGTGCGCGCGAGCAGCAAATCACCTTTGATAAGGTGAGCAAGGCGAAATTTGGGATAGACCTCGAGTAGCGCCTCCGTGCGCGCCAGCGCCTCGCCCAGGCGGAAGCTCTCGATTGCTTCGAAAACGCCTTGGAGACCCGTCTCCGGACCGTGCCCGGATTCGGTGGTGGCGGCGTGGGCGGCGAGCGCCGTGCACAGCAAGCCATACGCCGCGATGCGGCGCACCGTGCCAGCGACGCGTCTCATTGGCGTCCGATCAACTCTTCGCGGATGCGCCACTCACCATTTGTGGCGACGAGACGAAGGGTTTTGTCAGTCGAGCCGTTGAAACCGCTCGAACGATAATGCTGTCGGAAATACGCAGTTGCCGTGTCGCCATCGGTCGTAATTTCGACGTCTTCGAGGGCGACTTCGATTTCGCCGGGCTTTTCGCCGACGAGTTGTTGCCGCTCGGCCTTCCACGTATTGTGCGACTTGCCGTTCGCGGGGCGGAAGTCAGGCGTGTAGAAGCCGAGATACGCTCCCACGTCTTTGCTCGACCACGCATGCGCCCAGCCCAGTACCGCGTCGCGTACGGCTTGCTCCGCGTCGGCCTGCGCGGCGGCAATCGGTGCCGTACTTTCAACCGCCGCAACGGCAGCGGGTTCCTGCGGGAGGCTCTCTGCGGCAACTGCGGGTGCCGGGCTGGCAGGGGGCGGCGCGTCGGACGCCCGCATCTCGGCAGCCGCAGGCATCTGCGGCGCCGGCGAGGCGTTGGCCGGTGCACTTTGCGCGGCGCGAGCGCTGGCGACGGTGGTTGCCGCACCGGACGGCGCCGAAACAGTCATCAATTCGCGGATGAGCGCGAGCTTGGACTGCGCGGCGGTGTTTGCCGAATCGATCTGCAGTGCCTGGTTGTAGGCCTGGCTGGCCAGGCGGGCATAGACGTCGCCCAGATTCTCATGTGCGGTGGCATAGCTTGGGTGCGTGCGGATGGCCATTTCCAGGGCGCTGCGGGCCTTCTCGAAATCGCGCTGCTGGGCATAAAGCACAGCAAGGTTGTTATACGGTTCGGGCAACTCGGGATAATCTTCGGTGAGCCGGCTGAACACGCCAATGGCGTCGTCTGAACGATTCATCTCGGCCAGTGCGATCCCTTTCAGGAAGCGGGTTTGCGGATCCTTGGGGTCGGCCGAGAGATCCGTGTCCGCCATCGTGATTGCTTCCGCATAGCGGCCCTTGGCGATGAGCGACTGGATGTCCTCGACAGCAGACTGCGCGGGAGTCGCAAGCAGTGCAGCGACAAAAAAAGCGGTGCCGATGACGCTCAATTGGGGTGTTTTCATTGTGCTATAATTTTCGCCAAACATAAGGGTATTTGCCGTAAAACGACGCAGTATTCTAACAACAAACCGGCCCGCCGGACCTGCTCGGGCGCCGGTTCGAGCACCTTGCCGTCACTCGAGGCGGGTTCCGTTGCGAGCCCGCCTTTTTTACGCGCGGTCCAGCACGACCGCTCATACCGATCCATCCGGGTTGCCGCAGCATGTTGATGATTTATAACTCGCTGACGCGAGCGAAGGAAGCGTTTACGCCTATCACGCCAGGCCGGGTCGGCATGTACGTATGTGGAATGACGGTCTACGACTATTGTCATCTCGGGCATGCTCGCGTCATGGTTGTCTTCGATATGGTCGCGCGCTGGCTACGGGCAAGTGGATATAACGTCACTTACGTGCGAAACATTACCGATATTGACGACAAAATTATCAAGCGCGCCTTGGAACAGGGTGAATCAATACGGGCACTCACTTCTCGCTTTATCGAGGCCATGCACGAGGATGCCGCAGCGCTGGGTGTCGTGCCGCCCGACGCCGAACCGCGCGCAACCGATCATGTGCCGGGCATGCTCGAGATGATCGAGCGGCTCGAACACAGGGGTCTTGCGTATGTTTCCGGGAATGACGATGTCTGCTTTGCCGTACGCAAGTTTCCCGAATATGGCCGGCTGTCGGGCAAATCGATCGATGAATTGCGCGCCGGTGAGCGTGTCGAAGTGGCCGATGGGAAGCGCGATCCACTCGATTTCGTGCTGTGGAAACATGCCAAGGCGGATGAACCGGATGAAGTGAAATGGGCGTCGCCGTGGGGCGACGGTCGGCCGGGTTGGCACATCGAGTGCTCAGCAATGGGATCGGCGCTGCTCGGCAAGCAGTTCGACATCCACGGCGGCGGGCAGGATCTGCAGTTCCCGCATCATGAAAACGAGATTGCGCAGAGCGAAGGGGCGAACGGATGCCACTACGTTAACTACTGGATGCACAATGGTTTTGTCCGCGTGGACGACGAGAAGATGTCCAAGAGCCTGGGCAATTTTTTCATCATCCGCGATGTGATTCGCCGCTACGACCCCGAAGTGCTGCGCTTCTTCATTCTGCGCGCGCATTACCGCAGTCCGCTCAATTACAGCGACGCGCACCTGGACGATGCGCGCCATGCACTCACGCGGCTTTACACGGCGCTCAAGTACGCGCCGGATGCAGCGGTGGCCGCCGACTGGTCGTCGCCCTGGGGGCAGCGATTCGAGGCGGCAATGAACGATGACTTCAACACTGCCGAGGCGGCCGCCACGCTGTTTGAACTGGCGAGCGAAGTCAACCGGACGCATGACGAACCGCTCGCCGCACAGTTGCGTGCGCTGGGCGCCGTGCTGGGTCTGCTCGAACGTTCGACGACCGAATTCCTGCAAGCTGCGCCGGGCACCGAGGCGCCCGACGCGGCCGCCATCGAGGCGGCGATTGCCGAGCGAACGCAGGCCAAGAAACGACGGGACTTTGCCACCGCCGATCAGCTTCGCGAGCAGTTGCTCGACAAGGGTATTGTTCTCGAAGACACGCCGGACGGCACCTTGTGGCGGCGCGCGTGACGCTACGATGGCCGTTGCCAGCTCAATGTGCCTGCTGACGCCTGCCGGATGAAGCGATGACGCGCTCGCTTCAACGCCCACACTGGTTTGGCCACGTAGACTGCGCCCACTGCCCGGTGCGCGCGTCGGCGCTCTTTTCCGTGCTCGACCCGGAGCAGATCGCGCTGGTACAGGACACGCTGGATGATCTGCGCTTTTCCGCCAAGCAGGCGATTTACCATCAAGGCGCGCGCAGCGACGCGCTCTACACCGTGCGCGAAGGTGCACTCAAACTGGTGCGACACGGGATCGACGGCTCGGCGCGCATCGTGCGTCTCGTCAAACCGGGTGATCTGGCGGGGCTGGAAGCGCTTGGTGGTCACGACTACGAAGCGTCGGCGATCGCCACCGGGCAGGTGCGCGTCTGCCGGCTGCCGATAAAGACGCTGGATCGGCTCAAGGAAATCGATCCAGACGTGTGCCGCCGCATGCTCGAAATGGCCGCGAACGCGCTGTCCGAAGCGCAAGGCTGGCTGGCAGAACTGACCGCGGGCAGCGCGCCGGCGCGCGTGCGCGTGGCGCGCCTGCTGCTGAGGCTCAGGACGCACGACCAATCGACGCAAATCTTCCGGCTCGCTTCGGCCGACGTTGCCTCGATTCTCGGTATCACCGTTGAAACGGCCAGCCGCGCGGTGGCCTCATTCAAGCGCAAGGGCTTGCTGATGCCGCCCGCCCCGGGTAGTTCGGTGATTCCGGCCGACATCGATGGATTGAAACGCGTGGCGGAAGTGTCCCGCGACTGAGCGGCGCCGCTTTGCTCCTCGCGCGGCGCGCTGGCTGCGACGAAAGATCCCGAATTGGCGAAAAGCAGGCCGAGGCCCTCCCGGTGCTGTTACTGGAAAAAGGTCTTTACCTTGTCCATCCAGGACTTTGCCTTCGGATTCTGCCGGTCGCCACTTTCCCGGCCAATTGCGCTGAATTCCTCGAGCAGCTCTTTTTGCCGATCGGTGAGCTTGACCGGGGTTTCGACGAGTACGTGGCACATCAAATCGCCGTGGGCGTGGCTTCGCACATTGCGTATTCCCTTGCCGCGCAAGCGGAAGACCTTTCCGGTCTGGGTCTCGGCGGGAACCTTGATGCGCGCCATGCCGTCGAGCGTAGGGATTTCGATGTCGCCGCCGAGCGCCGCGGTGGCAAAGTCGATCGGCATTTCGCAGTGCAGATCGTCACCGTCGCGTTGAAACACGCTGTGTTTCTTGATGTGCACTTCGACATACAAATCGCCGGTCGGCCCGCCATTGACACCCGGTTCACCGTAACCGGCATGGCGCAGTCGCATGCCGTCGTCGATGCCGGCGGGAATCTTTACTTCCAGGGTCTTCTGCTTCTTGATGCGGCCGGTGCCCTGGCAACTGCTGCAGGGGTCGGGAATATACGAGCCGGAGCCGTGGCACTTGGGACAGGTTTGCTGTATCGAAAAAAAGCCCTGTTGAATGCGCACCTGACCCGCGCCGCCGCATGTCGGGCATGGCTTGGCCTGTGAGCCGGGTTTGGCGCCCGAGCCGCCGCATTTATCGCAGTTTTCCTGGGTCGGAATGCGGATCGTTTTTTCCGCGCCGCGTGCGGCTTCTTCCAGGCTGATCTCGAGGTTGTAGCGCAAATCGGCGCCGCGATATACGTTGGATCGGCCGCGGCCACCGCCGCCGCCGAAAATATCGCCGAAAATGTCGCCGAAGGCGTCCGCGAAACCGTCGAAACCTTGGCCTCTGCCACCCGCGCCCATACTCGGGTCGACGCCGGCGTGGCCGTAGCGATCGTAGGCGGCACGCTTGTCGGGTTCCGACAACACCTCATAGGCTTCCTTCACTTCCTTGAAGTGGCCTTCGGAATCCGTGTTGCCGAGATTCCGGTCGGGGTGATACTTCATCGCCAATTTGCGATAGGCTTTTTTGAGGTCGGCATCGGAGGCGTCGCGATTGACGCCAAGGATTTCGTAGTAGTCGCGCTTGGCCATTGGGGGAGGTCTTCAGCTCTTTTTAGTGGAAAGGCCGGACGGGCCTGCACACGAGGTGCAGCGCCGTCCGGCCGGATGCTCCAACGAGTCGGATGATTACTTCTTATCGTCCTGAACTTCGGTAAATTCAGCGTCCACGACGTCGGCGTCTTCGGCCTTACCCGCTTCAGCTTTTTTGCCGCCCGCCTCACCGGCGCCGTCCGGCTGCGCCTGGGCGTCGGCATACATTTTCTCGCCGAGCTTCTGGCTTACCTGACCCAACGCTTCGGTTTTTGCGACGATGGTGTCCTTGTCGTTGCCTTTCATCGCTTCTTCCGCTTCGTTGATTGCCGTCTCGATCTGGGCCTTCTCGCCGGCATCGATCTTGTCACCGTGTTCGGCAAGCGCTTTCTTGATCGAATGCACCAGCGTGTCGCACTGGTTTCGCGCGTCGACCAGTTCGTGCGCCTTCTTGTCTTCCTCGGCATGCGCTTCGGCGTCGCGCACCATGCGTTCAACTTCGTCATCGCTCAGACCGGAGTTTGCCTTGATGGTGATCTTGTTTTCCTTGCCGGTCGCCTTGTCCTTGGCCGACACGTGCAGGATGCCGTTGGCGTCGATGTCGAACGTGACTTCGATCTGCGGCATGCCGCGTGGTGCAGGCGGGATGTCGGACAGGTTGAACTGGCCGAGGCTCTTGTTGCCGGCCGACATTTCGCGTTCGCCCTGCAGCACGTGGATCGTCACCGCCGACTGATTGTCTTCTGCGGTCGAGAACACTTGGCTAGCCTTGGTTGGAATGGTCGTGTTCTTCTGGATGAGCTTAGTCATCACGCCACCCATTGTCTCGATACCAAGCGACAGCGGCGTAACGTCGAGCAGCAACACGTCCTTGACGTCACCCTTGAGCACACCGCCTTGAATCGCGGCGCCGATGGCAACCGCCTCATCCGGGTTCACGTCTCGGCGGGCCTCCTTGCCGAAGAACTCCTTGACCCGTGCCTGCACCTTGGGCATGCGGCTCTGGCCGCCGACCAGAATGATGTCGTCGATATCGGAGACTTTCAGTCCGGCGTCCTTGAGGGCCACACGGCACGGCTCGATGGTGCGCTCGACCAGTTCTTCGACCAGCGACTCGAATTTGGCGCGTGTGATCTTGATCGCCAGATGCTTCGGACCCGATGCGTCGGCGGTGATGTACGGCAGGTTAACTTCGGTTTGCTGACTCGAGGACAGCTCGATCTTGGCTTTTTCCGCCGCTTCCTTCAGGCGTTGCAGTGCCAGCACATCCTTCTTGAGATCGACGCCTTGTTCCTTTTTGAACTCGGTAACGATGTAATCAATGATGCGCTGGTCGAAGTCCTCACCGCCAAGGAAGGTGTCGCCATTGGTCGCCAGTACTTCGAACTGGTGTTCGCCATCGAGATCTGCAATCTCGATAATCGAGATATCAAAGGTGCCACCGCCGAGGTCATACACGGCGATTTTCGAGTCGCCCGGCTTTTTGTCCATGCCAAAGGCGAGCGCGGCTGCAGTCGGCTCGTTGATGATGCGTTTGACTTCGAGACCGGCGATCTTGCCCGCGTCCTTGGTGGCCTGGCGCTGGCTGTCGTTGAAGTAGGCCGGTACGGTGATGACCGCCTCGGTGACTTCCTCGCCGAGATAGTCTTCTGCGGTCTTCTTCATCTTGCGCAGCACTTCCGCTGAGACCTGCGGCGGGGCGATCTTCTTGCCACGCACTTCCACCCAGGCGTCGCCGTTGTCGGCCTTGACAATGGCGTAGGGCATCAGGTCGATGTCCTTCTGCACTTCCTTCTCTTCGAAACGGCGGCCGATCAGGCGCTTCACCGCGAACAGCGTGTTCTTGGCATTGGTGACTGCCTGGCGCTTCGCCGGTGCGCCGGTGATGATCTCTCCGTCTTCGGTGTAAGCGACGACCGACGGCGTGGTGCGCGCGCCTTCAGCGTTCTCGATGACTTTGGCCTTACCGCCTTCCATGACGGACACGCACGAGTTGGTCGTGCCCAAATCGATACCAATGATTTTTCCCATGATGCTTCCTTTGTCTGAATTTTTTGCAGGGCGGCTGGTCTGCCGGTAACTATCTGTTTCCGATGTGGGGGCGGGCGCCCGGAAGTCAACCCGCCTTGGCGGCCGACACGATCACCAGGGCCGGGCGGATGACCCGGCCGTGCAGCGTGTAGCCGCGCTGAAGCACGCTGAGCACCCGGTTGGGTTCGCCCTCGTGCGGCTGCGTGGTGATCGCTTCGTGCAGGTTGGGGTCGAATTTCTCGCCGACCGGATCGATGACTTCCAGACCGGCGCCCTCAAAGGCGCCACTCAGTTGCTTAAGCGTCAGTTCGACGCCGTCGCGCAGATTTTCCTCTGTGCTGTTCTCGGCCGCCAACGCAGCTTCAAGGCTGTCCTTGACTGGCAACAGCGCGCGGGCAAATTTTTCCGCGGCATACTTGCTTGCCTTGGCAATGTCTTCCTGCGCGCGGCGGCGGACGTTTTCAGCCTCGGCTTTGGCGCGCAGCCAGGCGTCGTGATGCTCGCTGGCCTGCAATTCGGCAGCGCGCAAGGCTTCCTGCAAGCTGGGCATGGTGTCGACCTTGCTTTCCTGCACGGCGTCTGTCGCGTCAATGTCCGCTGCCGGAGGGTCCGCCACGGGCGGAGTCTCCGTAAGCTTTTCTTCTGGCTGGCTTTCGTCGGCGTCGAGCATTTCGGGCGTCGGATTTTTCTCTTGCATCGCGGCTTCCTGAAGCTGTTTTCGATTGTCGGAGTACGTTTGGGGCCGCGTCGGAAATTTCAAGGGTGCAATGTAGATTTTCCGTTTGGCGCCCGCCCGCGGTGCACACCACGCGTAAAGCGTAGGCATAATGGGGCGTTATTGCTCGTTTACGCCATTGCGCCGGGAGAATACATGAGCGAGATCCCGAGCCGGATCGGGAAGTACCGCATCATTCGCGAGCTGGGTCGCGGCGCGACGGCCACGGTTTATCTGGCCGAAAGCAGCGTCTACCCCGAGCAGATCGCACTCAAGCATATTCGTTTCGCCGACAAGGCCAAGGACGAAGCGAAGTGGAATCGCCGTCTCGTCAAGCTGCTCAAGGCGGAGGCGGCGGTCGCCACGCGCCTCGAGCATCCCCACATCATCCGTATATTCGAGGCGGTAATCGAGGCGAACGAGGCCTACGTGGTGATGGAGTATTTCGCCGGCGATTCGCTCGAGCGCTACTGCTCGTTTGCCCACTTGCTGCCCGTGCATCGCACCATCGGCATCGTCTTCAAGTGCTGCATGGCACTGGATTACGCTTACCGCCAGGGTGTCGTGCACCGCGACATCAAGCCTGCGAACATCCTTGTCGACGACCGCGACAACGTCAAGATCACCGATTTTGGCCTGGCGCTGAACATCAACAAGAAGGTCGATACCGACTCCACTTTCATCATGGGCGTCGGCTCGCCGGCTTATATGTCGCCGGAGCAGATCAAAAGCTATCCGCTCAACCAGAAGACGGACCTGTACTCGCTCGGCGTGGTGCTGTTTCACCTGCTCACCGGCCGATTGCCGTTCCGGGCTAAGAATCCGGCACAGCTTATTTACAAGATCATCAACGCCGATCCGCCTTCGGTGTGTCAGTTGCATCCCGACATGCCGGAGTTGATGGACGAGATCATCCGCAAGTCGCTCGAGAAGGACCTTTACTCGCGCTACAAGAACGGCGCGGAGTTCGCCAAGGATCTGTCGGCGGTGCGCTACAAGATTGTCGACGACAAACTTCTGCCCGCCGACACCTCTCGCTTCGGTGTGCTGCGCAAACTTCCGTTCTTTACCGAGTTCGACGATGTCGAATTGTGGGAAGCGCTGCGTATCTCGAGCTGGCGGAAGGTCGAGGCCAATACCAGCGTGATCCGCGAAGGCGATCAGGATCAGCGTTTCGGCCTGGTCATCGAGGGGCGGATCGAGCTGTCGAACGCGCACAAGAAAGTGGGCGAGGCGGGGCCGGGCGAAGCCTTTGGCGAAACCGCCTATCTCGATGCGCTCGACCACAAGCACATGTTCGGCGCAGTGACGCTGGCACCCACGACCTATCTTGAGATCAATCCCGCCGCGCTCGCGCTGGCCACGGACGAATGTCGCGAGCTTTTCCGGGTCCAGCTCACGACCGCGATGGCAAAGCGCCTCGGCGAATTTGCGCAAACTCTCGCCAAGAGCGCGCCTGCCGCCACGCGCGGCAAGGGCATCGCCCCCGGGCTCGACCTGCAACTGGTCGACGACTGAGCCGGCCGGCCCGCATCCGATCTACAGCGCGTCGCGCGCCCAGCCCACCAGCCGCCCAGTGTCGAGTGCTCCACTGGTGCGAGCTACTTCCTTGCCGTGACGGAAAACGATCAGGGTCGGAATGCTGCGGATGGCGAAACGCGCCGCGAGCGCTTGTTCCTGCTCGGTATCGACCTTCAAGAGTCTGAACTGTCGCGCGAGCTGCTTCGCTGCAGCTTCGAACGCCGGCGCCATGCTCCGGCACGGACCACACCACGGTGCCCAGAAATCGACCAGCAACGGCAATCCGCTGCGTGACAACTGGCGCTCGAATGCGGTCGCATTGACGGCACTCGCCTGCCCCGCGAACAGCGCCTTATGGCAACGCCCGCAGCGCGCATCGTCGTTCAGCCGCGTCACCGGTACGCGATTGATGCCCTGGCATTCGGTGCACACCACTTCAATAACGTCACTCATCGTGCGGATGTCCTTGGGGTCGATAGATTTCAGGTGGCGACCGTCCGTCGGGTTTCA
Source organism: uncultured Rhodocyclaceae bacterium (assembly GCA_965367985.1). Classification (GTDB taxonomy): domain Bacteria; phylum Pseudomonadota; class Gammaproteobacteria; order Burkholderiales; family Rhodocyclaceae; genus Nitrogeniibacter. The sequence goes on along the minus strand of CBDULG010000051.1, from coordinate 1,603 downwards.
ATAGTGCCGCACCTTATTGCGTAAAGTTTTTCACGATTGTGCCGTGATCACTTCCGTGTTCCTTGCCAATTGAGGCTGGAGGTAGTGGAGTGAGTCGAAACAGCGTCTATGGCATCAGCCGGGTCGATAACGAAGCAAGCCGCACGCACGGCTGGCTGGTGACCATCCAACGTCGCGGCGTGATCTACCGCAAGCATTTTTCAGATGGGGTCTTTGGCGGCAAGCGCAGGGCCTTTGCGGCGGCCAAGGGCTATCGAGATGAAGTAATTGAAAAACACCCGCCGCTGTCGATGAAGGAATATTCATCGATCCGCAAGAAGAACAATCGCTCGGGCGTGGTCGGCGTGTGCCGCTACTGTGCATCCGAGACGCGTGATCTGCCCGAGGAGAACCAGCGCTGGTTCTGGGTTGCCTCGTGGCCGCTGCCAGACGGGCGGCGCAAGCGCGTAAAATTCTCGGTCAACAAATACGGGGAAGACGGTGCGTTTCAACGCGCGCTAGACGCCCGTAACAATGCCCTGCGCAAACTCGATGGAGACTTCGATCCGGGTGCGGCGCGCCGCCGGCCGGCACGCAAATCCGTTGCAAACAAGAATGAAGTACGCGCGGCGGTTGCGCGCGCTGCGTAAGCGATCGAAGCGCCTGGCGAGTACGTGCATCACCGAGACGGATTGACCGGCTCGGTGAGCGCGACGTTCACCAGCCAGGTCAAGATGCTGTAGATCAGCGCGCCCCAAAAGGCGGTGGCGAAGTCCGGCACGTGAAAGCCGGCGACGATGTTTGCCACGAACCAGAATAACAACGCGTTGATCACCAGCGTGAACAATCCCAGCGTCAGCAAAGTGATCGGCAGCGTGATGAGGATGAGCAACGGGCGGATGAGCGCATTGACCAGCCCGAGCAGCAAGGCGCTGATCAGTGCCGCGGTGTAGGACGTCACCTCCAGGGCGTCGATCAGCTCCGGCAGCAGCATCAATGCGACCGCATTGAGCAGCCAGCGCGCAATCAGTTTCACATTCATGTTCGTGTCCTTATCGCTTGGCGCCCTGCGCGAGCGCGCTCGCCTTGCCCGTGTTGCGGGCAGAAAGGCTGCGTTGCGGCGCCTCCCCGGTCCAGTGGCCAGCATGACTCAACACGAGCGCGGTGAGCGCGGCGATCCACTCTTCCTGCTCGTTGAGGCAGGGAATGTAATGGAAGCGCTCGCCGCCTCTGGACAGAAACGCCTCCTTGCATTCCATGGCGATTTCTTCCAGCGTCTCGAGACAATCGGCGGAAAATCCCGGGCACATGATATCGACCGAGCGCTCTCCGCGGCGCGCCATCGCTTCGAGCGTGGGCTGCGTGTAGGGCTTGAGCCACTCCGCCTTGCCGAAGCGCGACTGGAACGTCACCCGCACGCGATCGGCGGGCAATCCCAGCGCTTCGGTCAACAGGCGCCCGGTTTTCTGACATTCGCAGTGATACGGGTCACCCTTGTCGAGGGTGGAGCGGGGTACCCCGTGAAAACTGAGGATCAGTTTCTCGGCCTCGCCATGTTTTTGCCAGTGGCGCCGCACATGCTGGGCGAGCGCCTGGATGTAGCCCGCATCGTCGTGATAACTGC
>CBDULG010000050.1:0-13845 GCA_965367985.1 uncultured Rhodocyclaceae bacterium | reverse complement strand
ATCGACCTCGCCGACAACCGTCATGGTTGCGGCCGCGAGTTGTTCGACAATTTCCGGGCCAACGCAGTCGGTGCCGAGCAAGGTGCATTCACCTTCGGTTACACCCTGCCCGGCCCCGCAGCCTGAAAACACAAAATCCCAAGGAGACAGCAAGTGGAAATCCGTTCCGTTCTGGCCGCCAGCCCGGTGATGCCGGTCATCGTTCTCGAAGACGTGGCTCACGCCGTTCCCCTCGCCCGCGCACTCGTGGCGGGTGGAATCCGCGTGCTCGAAGTCACCCTGCGCACCTCGGTCGCGCTCGATTGCATGCGGGCCATCGCCGCCGAAGTGCCCGACGCGCTGCTCGGCGCCGGCACCGTGCTGACCCCCGCCGATCTCGATGCCGCAGCGAAGGCAGGCGCGACTTTTGCGATCAGCCCGGGCGCCTCGCCGGCCTTGCTCGATGCCGCACGCAACGGACCGATTCCGTTCCTGCCGGGCGTCATGACCCCATCCGACGTGATGACCGCGATGGACACCGGCCTCGATACCTTCAAGCTCTTCCCCGCGGCGCAGGCCGGCGGCATGGGCATGCTCAAGGCCCTTGGCGGGCCTTTCCCGCAGTTGCGCTTCTGCCCTACCGGCGGTATCGATGCGGCCAGCGCGCCCGCGTTCCTGGCATTGCCCAACGTGGCGTGTGTCGGCGGCTCGTGGCTGTGCCCGTCCGATCTGGTGCGCGCGGGCGACTGGGACGGCATCACCGCCATCGCGCGTGCCGCCTCCGCGCTGCGCCCCGCCGCACAATCACAGGGCTGAAGGCGGTGTCCTCACTCGCCGCGCGTGCGCCGGCGACCGGCTTCAGTGCATGCCGCGAGCGATTCCGTGGAATCGACGCGATTCGCCTGTCCGACAACACGGGCATGGCGCATGCGGTGATCGCGTTAAAGGGCGCTACCTTGCTCGACTGGCAGGTCGCCACCGCGGAAGGCACGCTCGAACTCACCGACGGCTATCGGTCGGCCTCGGAGCTTGAATTACAGAACGGCGTACGCAACGGCGTGCTTGCGCCCTTCCAGAATCGCATCGCCGGCGCACGTTATCGCTTCGATGGCCGCGATCACGATCTCATGCCCGATGCCCCGGCGGGCGACCGACTGATCTACCATGGATTCGCGCGCACCCTTGATTTCAAGCCGGCGCGCGTTGACGAGGCTGCGGATGCCGCGAGCGTGGTGCTTGCCTGCGAGGATATCCACCCGGGGACCTTTGCGGGCTATCCGTTCTCGCTGTCGATGCGCGTGCGGGTCGGCCTCTCGGCAAGCACGCTGTCGCTGGACATCACAGTGACCAATACCGGCGACGACGACGCGCCGGTGTCGCTGGGCTGGCATCCCTACTTTTGCCTCGGCACGGAGACGATCGACACCCTCGAGCTGGAGATACCGGCGAGCGCGCTCGTGGTCACCGATGGGGCACTGATTCCGCTGCCTGGCAACGACGCCTGTGCGCCGCTGGGCACGCGCCCGGAGCGTGACTTCAGCACGCTTCGACCGGTGGGCGACGCCGTGCTCGACTGCTGTTATGCCGGCTTGCGCACATCCCGTGACGGGCGGATCAAGAGCACGCTGCGCGATCCTGCCAGCGGCAATTCGCTGCGCATCTGGCAGCAAGGCGGCCTGGTGCACGCATTCACCGGCGATACGCTGGCGCGCGGCCAACGCCGCTCGATCGCCATCGAATCGGTTAGCGCGCCGACCGACGCTTTCAACCGCAGCGACTGCGAAGAACTTGTCCGCCTCGCTGCCGGCGCTAGGCGGAGTTTTTCTTTCGGCGCCGAGTTTCTGACTGCTGCCCCAATAGACCACATCAGGTGAAACACTTATGACTCCCACGAAATTCACCAAGATTCTCGCCACGCTGGGCCCGGCGAGTGCCAATGAACAGACCATCCGCGCACTGGTGGAAGCGGGCGCCGACGTCTTCCGGCTCAACTTCAGCCACGGCACGCACGAGCAGCACCGCGGCGTGCACGCGATGATTCGCAAGGTCGAGTCCGAGCTGGGCCGTCCGATCGGCATCCTCATGGACCTGCAAGGTCCAAAGCTGCGCCTCGGCACCTTCGCCGAGGGCAAGGTGCAGCTCGAGGCCGGCCACCGCATCCGCTTCGATCTCGATACCACGCCGGGCGACGCCAGCCGGGTGAGCATTCCGCACCCCGAGATCATCAGCGCAGTCGGTGCCGGTCATGAGCTGCTCATCGACGACGGCAAGATGCGCCTCACCGTGATCGACAGCGGCGAGGGCTGGGTCGAGGCCGAGACGCAGACTGCCGGGGTGCTCTCCGATCGCAAGGGGGTGAACGTGCCCTCGGTCACCCTGCCGCTGTCGGCGATGACCGACAAGGATCATGCCGACCTCACCTTCGGCCTCGAGCTGGGCGTGAATTGGGTGGCGCTGTCCTTCGTGCAGCGCCCTGAGGATCTTACCGAAGCGCGCGCCATCATCGGCGATCGCGCCCTGCTCATGGCCAAGGTGGAGAAGCCCGCCGCGCTCGCCTGCCTCGATGCGATCATCGCCGAGGCGGACGGCATCATGGTGGCGCGCGGCGACCTCGGTGTCGAGCTTCCGGCCGAAGAAGTGCCGGTGCAGCAAAAGCGCATCGTCGCCGCCTGCCGCGAGGCGGGCAAGCCGGTGGTGATCGCCACGCAAATGCTCGAATCGATGATCACCGCGCCCAGCCCCACTCGCGCCGAAGTGTCCGATGTGGCCACCGCGGTGTTCGACGGCGTCGATGCGGTAATGCTCTCGGCCGAGTCGGCCTCGGGCGCTTATCCGCTGGAGGCCGTCTCACTGATGGCGCGCATCATCCGGCGCACCGAGACGGACCCCTTGCAGCGCAAGCTCATGGAGGCGATCAGCTCGCGCGTCGCGCCGACCAGCACCGATGCCATCGGCACCGCCATCCGCGCGGTCTCCGGCGCCATGCCGGTGATCGCGACGGTAGCCTTCACCGCCTCGGGCTCGACCACGCTGCGCATCGCCAACCAGCGCCCGCGCTCGCCCGTGGTGAGCCTGAGCCCGCGTGCCGAGGTGGCCGGACGCCTGACCCTGGTGTGGGGGGTGCGCTCGCGCCTGTGCGACACCGCCTGCGCGAGCGACGCCGAGATGGTCGCCGAAGCGACCGCCGCGTGCCGCGCCGAGGGTCTCGTCAAGCCCGGCTGCGCCGTGCTGCTCACCGCCGGCGTGCCCTTCGGTACCCCCGGCAGCACCAACTTGATGCGCGTGGTGTGGCCCGAATAGACGCCCCGCCCTGCCACCCCGAGTGCACTTAATTTAGAGGAACCGCAATGAACATCAACGAACTCAAACAATCCCTGCTCGAAAGCTTCCCGACGCCGGACGATATTCCGGCCGAATGCCGCATCAATTCGCCGATCCACCAACGGTCGATCCTGCTCAACGGCGAGATGCAGATCTGGAAGGGCGACACCCGTCCGGTGTATTCGCCGGTGCGCACCCGCGCCGCGGACGGCACGCTCACCCCGGTCGAGGTGGGCAGCTTCCCCGTCACCGGCACGGCCGAGGCGGATGCGGCGATCGAGGCAGCCGCGGCCGCCTATGACAACGGCCGCGGGGTGTGGCCGGCGATGTCGGTGGCCGAGCGCATCGGCTGCGTCGAGAACTTCACCAATCAGTTGATCGAGCGGCGCGCCGAGATCGTCAATCTGATCATGTGGGAGATCGGCAAGAGCCTGGCCGACTCGCAAAAGGAGTTCGACCGCACGGTCGACTACATCAAGGCGACCATCGCCGAGCTCAAGCAGATCGACAACGCCAACTCGCGCTTCCAGATCGTCGACGGCACGATTGCCCAGATCCGCCGCTCGCCGCTGGGCGTGGTGCTGTGCATGGGCCCCTATAACTACCCCATGAACGAGACCTTCTGCACGCTCATCCCGGCGCTGATCATGGGCAACACGGTGCTGTTCAAGCCGCCGCGCTTTGGCGTGCTGCTCTACAACCCGATGCTCGAAGCGTTCCGCAGCGCCTTCCCCGCCGGGGCGATCAACGTCGTCTATGGCCAGGGCAGCGTGGTGGTGCCGCACATCATGGCCTCGGGCAAGGTCAATGTGCTCGCGCTCATCGGCACCAGCAAGGTGGCCGACGGACTCAAGAAAGCGCACCCCAAGACCAACCGGCTGCGCGCCGTGCTCGGGCTGGAGGCGAAAAACGCGGCAATCATTCTGCCCGATGCGGACATCGAACTGACCGTCAAGGAGTGCCTGGCCGGCAGCCTGTCGTTCAACGGCCAGCGTTGCACCGCGCTCAAGATGCTGCTCGTGCACCAGTCGATCGCCGAGCAGTTCCTGCGCCGCTTCAACGAGGAGCTGGCAAAGCTCAAGATGGGCATGCCCTGGGAGAAGGGGGTGATGATCACGCCGCTGCCCGAGATGGGCAAGGTGGGCTACATGAACGAGTGCATCGAGGATGCGGTGTCCAAGGGCGCCAAGGTGCTCAACCCCGGCGGCGGCACCTCGGTCGAGACGATGTTCTATCCGGCAGTGCTGTTCCCGGTCAAGGAAGGCATGAAGCTGTACCGTGAGGAGCAGTTCGGCCCGGTCGTCCCGGTGACCCCCTTCGAGGACGTCGAGACGGCGCTGCAGTATGTGATCACCTCCGACCACGGACAGCAGGTGTCGGTGTTCGGCAACGACCCGGACCGCGTCGCCAAGCTGGTCGATCCGCTGGTCAACCAGGTCGGTCGGGTCAACATCAACAGCCAGTGCCAGCGCAGCCCCGACGTGTTCCCCTTCGTCGGGCGCAAGGATTCGGCCGAAGGCACGCTATCGGTGCACGATGCGCTGCGCTCGTTCTCGATCCGCACCATGGTGGCCGCCAAGCAGACCGAGGCGACCAAGAAACTGCTCGACGAGATCGTGCGCGGTAACAAGTCGAACTTCGTCAACACCCACTTCATCCTCTGAGTTCTTCGGGCCGGCGTTTCCCTCCTTTTGGCGCTGGCCCATTTTTTTTTCGGGATTCCCTCATGGACAAGATCAAGACCCTTTCCGGGCTGGAAATTCTCGACTCGCGCGGCAACCCCACGTTGCAGGCCACGGTGCATCTCGAATCGGGCGCCATGGGCAGCGCCTGCGTGCCTTCAGGCGCGTCGACCGGCGCGCGCGAGGCGCTCGAGTTGCGTGACGGCGACAAGGCGCGCTTCGGCGGAAAGGGCGTGCTCAAGGCGCTGGCAAATATCGACGGTCCGATTGCCAGCGCGCTGGCCGGCGCCGATGCAGCCGATCAGGCGGCGATCGACACGCGCCTGTGCGAGCTGGACGGCACCGAGGACAAGTCCCACCTGGGCGCCAACGCGATTCTCGCCGTGTCGCTGGCCAACGCGCACGCCGCCGCCAACGCTGCCGGCGTGCCGCTGTACCGTCATCTGGCCGGGCCGTCGGCCCAGTTCTTGCTGCCCACGCCGCTGATGAACGTAATCAACGGCGGCGCGCATGCCAACAACAGCCTCGACGTGCAGGAATGCATGATCGTGCCCAGCGGCTTCGAGCGCTTCGGCGACGCGCTGCGCGCCGGTGTCGAAACCTTCCATGCGCTGCGTGCTCTGCTCGACAAACGCGGCCTGCCCACCTCGGTTGGTGACGAGGGGGGCTTTGCGCCCAATCTGGCTGGCACGCGCGAGGCACTCGAGCTGATCATCGAGGCGATCGAGAAGGCGGGCTACCAGCCGGGCAAACAGATCAGCCTGGCACTGGACTGCGCCGCCTCCGAGTTCTACCGCGACGGCATGTACGCGCTCAAAGGCGAGAACCAGCAACTGAGCGCGGCCGACTTTTCCTCCTATCTGGCGACGCTGGCCGGCGACTACCCGATCGTCAGCATCGAGGATGGCATGGCCGAGGACGACTGGGCCGGCTGGGGCGTGCTCACCGACCGCCTCGGACGGCGCCTGCAACTGGTGGGCGACGACCTGTTCGTCACCAACACGGCGATCTTTACCGCCGGCATCGAGAAGGGCATCGCCAATTCGATTCTCATCAAGCCCAACCAGATCGGCACGCTCAGCGAAACGCTGGCCGCCATGACCATGGCGCGCGATGCCAGCTACTCGGCGATCGTCTCGCACCGCTCGGGCGAGACTGGCGACACCACCATCGCCGATCTGGCGGTGGCCACCGCCTGCGGTCAGATCAAGACCGGCTCGGCGAGCCGCGCCGATCGCGTCGAGAAGTACAACCGTCTGCTGGCGATCGAACGCGAGTTAGGCGACGCGGCGCGCTTCGCCGGCACCAGCACCTTCGCAACACGCTAGCGAACCGATAAAGGCATGTCTCCCTTTGGCCCGGCATGATGCATATTCCGCTCATGCAACCCCTGCCGGGCCCCCTTTTTTTGGGTTATTGATGCGCTCATGGAACTTGAATCACACACCACCGACGGACAGTCGATTGCAGAAGCCGAGGACAAGGATCACCCCTTGCGCGAGGACATCCGCGAACTTGGCCGTATCTTGGGAGACACCGTTCGTGCCCAGGAGGGCGAAGCGGTTTACGCCTGCATCGAGCATATCCGGCAGAGTTCGATCCGCTTCCTCCGCGACGATGATCTGGTAGCCCGCGGCGAACTGGAAAAGACCCTCAATTCGTTGTCGCGCGAGCAGACGCTTCACGTGGTTCGCGCATTCAGCTATTTCTCGCACCTCGCCAATCTCGCCGAGGATCAGCACCACACCCGCCGTTCGCGCGCCCACCTGATCGCCGGCTCGGCGCCGCGCCCGGGCAGCCTCGCGCACGCCATCGGCCGCGCCTTCGATGCCGGCTTCGAGGCGCGCGCGCTCACCGAGTTCTTTGCTTCCGCGCAGGTGACGCCGGTGCTCACCGCCCACCCGACCGAGGTGTCACGCAAGAGCATCCTCAACTGCCACATGGCGATCGCCCGCCTCCTCGACGCGCGCGACCGCATGCGGCTTACCCCCGCCGAGGCCGCTGAAAACGAGGAAGCGCTGCGCCGCGGCGTGCTGACCCTGTGGCAGACGCGCATGTTGCGCCCGGCCAAGCTGTCGGTCATCGACGAGGTCGCCAACGGGCTGAGCTTCTTCGATTCCACCTTTTTCACCGAGGTGCCGGCTGTGTATGGCGCGCTTGAAGACCAACTCGCCGCGCGCCATCCGCGCCATGCGCGCCAGGAATTGCCGCCGTTTCTGCGCATCGGCAGCTGGATCGGTGGCGATCGCGACGGCAACCCTTTCGTGACCGCCCAGGTGCTGCGCGAGGCGCTCGCCATGCAATGCCGCCGGGTGCTCGGCTTTTACCTCGAACAGTTGCAGAAACTCGGCTCGCAGCTCTCGCTCGCCGCGCTGCTCGTGTCGCCATCGGAATCGCTCGTTGCGCTGGCCGACAGCTCGCTCGACACCTCGCCTCACCGCGACGACGAACCCTATCGCCGCGCGATCACCCACATCCATGCGCGGCTCTGCTCGACCTACCAGGCGCTGCTTGGCCACGCGCCACCGGAGCACGTGGTCGGTGTCGCCGCGCCTTATGCCGATTCCAAGGCGCTGGCGGACGATCTGAATATCGTTCACCACTCGCTCGAGGCCAATGGCTCCGCCGCGCTCACCCGCGGACGCTTGCGCCGGCTGCGCCGCGCGGTGTCGGTGTTCGGTTTCCATCTGGCGCCGATCGACCTGCGCCAGAACTCCGATGTGCATGAACAGGTGGTCGCCGAACTGCTGGCGCTGGCCCGCCCGGGCCTGGACTACCTGGCGCTCGACGAGGAAGCGCGCATCGCGCTGCTGCTCGAGGAGATCGCCTCACCGCGCCCGCTGCACTCCCCATTTGTCGAGTATTCCGAGTTGTGCCGCAAGGAGCTGGCCATCTTCGCCATGGCGCGCGAAGCACATCAGCGCTATGGCGCCGAAGCCGTGCCCAACTGCATCATCTCGAAGGCCGACGGCGTCTCCGACATGCTCGAGCTGGCGCTGCTGCTGAAGGAAACCGGCCTGCTCGATCCGCGCGCCGGGACGGTGGCGGTCAATCTGATCCCGCTGTTCGAAACCATCGGCGACCTTCAGGCCAGCGGCCCGGTGATGAACCGGCTGCTCGCCATGCCTGAGTACCGCCGCCTGCTGGAATCGCGCGAAATGACCCAGGAGGTGATGCTGGGTTACTCGGACTCGAACAAGGACGGCGGATTTCTCACTTCGGGCTGGGAGCTGTACAAGGCCGAGATTGCGCTGGTCGACGTGTTTGCCCGCCAAAGCGTGCGCCTGCGCCTATTCCACGGACGCGGCGGCTCGGTGGGGCGCGGCGGCGGCCCGAGCTACCAGGCCATCCTTGCGCAGCCGGGTGGCGCGGTGCAGGGCCAGATCCGGCTTACCGAGCAGGGTGAGGTGATTTCCGCCAAGTACGGCAATCCGGAAGTGGGCCGGCGCAATCTCGAGGTACTGACGGCCGCGACGCTGGAGGCGACGCTGTTCGCGGCGGCCGAACCGGCACCGCGGCCGGAATATCTCGCCGCGATGGACGAGCTGTCGGATGCGGCCTTCAAGGCCTACCGCGCGCTGGTCTATGAGACCGAGGGATTCGAGCAGTACTTCCGCGAATCGACGGTGATTTCCGAGATCGGCCATCTGAACATCGGCAGCCGTCCGGCTTCGCGCAAGAAGACCAACGCGATCGAGGATCTGCGGGCGATTCCCTGGGTGTTCAGCTGGGCGCAATGCCGGCTCATGTTGCCCGGCTGGTTCGGCTTCGGCAGCGCGGTGAAGGAATACCTCGACACGCATGGCGAGGCGGGCCGCGAACGACTCAAGGCGATGAACCGCGAGTGGGGGTTCTTCTCGACCCTGCTCTCCAACATGGACATGGTGCTGGCCAAGAGCGACATCGCCATCGCCAGCCGCTATGCCGAACTGGTGCGTGACGCGTCACTGCGCGAGGCAATCTTTGCGCGCATCCGCGCCGAACACGAGTCGACCGTCGCGGCGCTGCTCGACATCAGCGGCCAACAGGAATTGCTCGACGGCAATCCCTTGCTCAAGCGCTCGATCCGCAATCGCTTTCCCTATCTCGACCCGCTCAATCATGTGCAGGTCGAGCTGCTGCACCGCCACCGCGAAGGCGCCTCCGACCAACGCATCACACGAGGAATCCACCTGTCGATCAACGGCATCGCGGCCGGTCTGAGGAACAGCGGATGAGGCGACAAACCATAAGAACATCATTCAACCCAGGGTCCCCATGAACAGTAATCCACCCCACATCATCGTCGTCGGCGGCGGCGCCGGCGGCCTCGAACTCGTCACCCGCCTGGGCCAGAAACTGGGCCGCCGCGGCAAGGCGCGGATCACGCTGGTCGACCGCAGCCGCACGCATATCTGGAAACCGCTGCTGCACGCGGTGGCAGCCGGCAGTTTGAATATCCACGAGGAACAGATTGATCACCTGTATCAGGCACGCTGGAATCATTTCGAATACTGCCGCGGACCGATGGTTGGACTGGACCGGATAACCCGCGAGATCATCGTCGGTGAAGTGCATGACGACGACGGCGACCTGGTACTGCCGGAGCGGCGGCTGCGCTATGACACGCTGGTGATGTCGGTCGGCTCGCTGTGCAATGATTTCGGCACGCCAGGCGTGGCCGAACACGCCTTCAAGCTCGACGCCACCTGGGAGGCGCACCTGTTTCACCGCAAACTGGTGAACTCCTGCTTTGCCGCCAACTACCACATGAGCGGCGCACCCAGTGAGCTGGATATCAACATCGTCGGTGCCGGAGCGACCGGCGTCGAACTGGCCGCCGAACTGCACAACACGACGCGCGTGCTGGCCGGCTATGGGCTGCGCAACATCGATCCGGACAAGCACATTCACATTCGCCTGATCGAAGCGGGACCGCGCATTCTGCCCGGGCTGTCGGAAGCGCTCTCCGCCTCGGTGAGCGACATCCTCAAGAACATCGGCGTCGACGTGCGCACCGGCGACCCGGTCGCTGAAGTCAGCAAAGATTCGATCCGCACGGCGAGCGGCGAAGTCTTCGAAAGCAACCTCACGGTATGGGCCGCGGGCATCCGCGCGCCAAACTTTTTGCACGAGATCGACGGACTCGAAACCGACCGGATCAACCGGCTGGCCGTCGACGCGTACTTGCGCACGACCCGGGATGAACACATTTTCGCCTTCGGCGACTGTGCCGCTGCCCCGTGGGGCGAGGGCAAAGTGCTGCCGCCGCGCGCCCAGGTCGCGCATCAGCAGGCGAGCTACCTGGCCCGACATCTCGTTGCACGGCTCGAAGGCAAGCCGCAGACGCCTTTCAAATACAAAGACTATGGCTCGCTGGTGTCACTCGGCCGTCATGAAACGCTGGGCAACCTGATGGGTTTTATCCGTGGCAAGGGCATCCGCATCGAGGGCATGTTCGCGGCCTTCATGTACTGGTCGCTTTACCGCAGCCACCTCATGGCGCTCAACGGATTCTGGAAAACCGCCCTCGATACGGTCACCGGGTGGGCTCGCCGACACACCGATCCCCATGTCAAACTGCACTGAACGCGGGGTCCCGGCCGGCTTGCTCGGCTCTGGCCGTCGATGTGCGCCACGCCCGTTTCGGTTTGACGAAACACGAGGAAGGACGGCATGAAACAGCTTATGGGCAGGATGATGTCGAGCACGAGGCGCATGCCGCCCGCTTGCCTCGCGCCTGGCTGCCGAATTTGTCTTTGCAGGCGGCAGCGTGAATCAGCTTGAAAAACTGATGTATCTCACCGGTGTATCGGCGGAATATTTCGACTTTTTCGGGAACCGCAATTTCATCGGCTGGGAGGACCGCCTGCGCGTTCTGCAGGAACTCGGTTATGACCCGACGGATGCGCAAGCGGTCGACCAGGCCGTATTCGATCTCGATGCCAAGCCGTGGTTGTCCTGGCTTCAGTCATGCCACATCGCTTCTCTGGGAAGTTCGGAACACATCGATATCCGTGTACCCGAAACGCAGCTGCGCGAGCCGATTCACTGGCGACTGACGACCGATACGGGCCAATCGTTTACCGGCGAGCTGATTCCCGCAGAACTGGCGGAAGTCGGTGAATACACGATTGGCGACATTCGCCATAGCGCCCGGCGCCTGCCACTGGCCGATTTGCCGGTTGGCTACCATCGGATCGCACTTGAAAGTCCCCGCCGGCAGGAGTGCGCCACCCTGCTGGTCGCCCCGGAACGCTGCTTTGAGGCAGACGCGGGGCAGCGGCGCGAGTGGGGTATCAGTTGTCAGCTCTATACGCTGCGCTCGGCGCGCAACTGGGGGATCGGCGATTTCACTGATCTTGCGGAGCTGGTCGAGTTTGCGGCCGCCGCGAAGATGGACATGGTGGCGCTCAACCCCCTGCATTCGCCGCACTTGGCCGGCTCGGATATTGCCAGCCCTTACAGCCCGTCGGACCGCCGTTTTCTCAATCCGCTCTATATCGATCCCGAGCAGGTCGAGGATTTTCACGAATGCGGCCGCTCGCGTGAGGCGCAGGACGACCTGCAACGGCAGCTGAGCACGCTGCGCGCGCTCGATCATGTCGATTACCATGCGGTCGCGGCGCTGAAATACGCCGTTTTCGGCGAGATGTTTCAGCATTTCGTCACCCATCACGAGCACAAGGCATCAGCGCGAGCGGCAGCGTTCGCGCAGTTCGTGCATCAGCTCGGCGAGCGGCTCGAATCGTTCGCCGCCTTCGAGTCGCGCCACTGCGGCCTGTCGACGCAAAGTACCGATGATCCCCGCTTTCACCAGTATCTGCAGTGGCTGGCACACCAGCAGCTCGCGCGCTGCCAAGGTCTGGCCCTGAGCCGCGGCATGAAGGTCGGCCTGATGCGAGACCTGGCTCTCGGCGCGATCAAAAGCGGCGCCGAGGTGACGGATAACCCGGGCTTGTTCTGCGAGAACGCGACCATCGGCGCACCGCCCGATCCGCTTGCCGAGCAGGGTCAGAACTGGGGTTTGCCGGCGCCGCGCCCCGTCGCGCTTCGTGCGAATGATTACCGTCAGTTCATCGATCTTCTGCAATCGAACATGGTCGACTGCGGTGCGCTGCGTATCGACCATGTGCTCGGCTTGCTGCGCCTGTGGTGGTGCCTGCCAGGCGGCGAAAGCGGCGCCTATGTGTACTACCCGCTTGAAGATCTGCTCGCCATCCTGCGCCTCGAAAGCCATCGCAACCGATGCCGCGTGGTCGGCGAAGACATGGGTGTCGTACCCGATGAGTTGCGTGCGCGAATGCGCGCCACAGGGGTGTACGGTAACAAGCTCTTTTACTTCGAGAGGACGCCTGAACAGGAATTCAAGCCGCCGCAGGATCATCAGAGCGACGCCCTGTTGATGGTGAGCAATCACGATGTGCCGACGCTGGCAGGCTGGTGGGACGCCACGGACATCGCGCTACGCGCCGAGATCGGCCTGATCGACGAACAACGCGACGTGCCGCCGGCGATCGAGCAGCGAAAGACGGAACGCGGGCGGCTCTTGTCATGGCTGCAGGACCAGCGCCTGTTGCCCGAAACATGGGCTGATTTTCCGCTCGACAAGGCTTTCGATCTGGAGTTGTGCGGCGCCGTGCTGCGCGCCAATGCGCGCAGTGAATGCCGAATGATGCTGTTTCAGATCGACGACCTACAGCTCGAGCGGGCGCCGGTCAACGTGCCCGGTACCTTCCGCGAATACCCGAACTGGCGACGCAAACTCGCCATCGAGACCCGTACCCTATTCAACGACCCCGCGATTCGATCACTGCTGGCGTCCATTTACGAGGAACGAACTCAATGAACAATCGATCAGACGCGACACTTAGCAATGAACAGATTGAAGCCCTCCTCGACGCCCGTTACGAAGACGCTTTTTCGGTACTGGGCATGCATCGGCCCGAACAGGGCAGTGGGCTGATCGTCAGGGCATTGCTGCCCGGTGCACTCGAGGTCGACGTGTTGACCGCCACCGACAATAAGAAGGTGGCAACGCTCCAACAAGTGCACGAGGCCGGATATTTCGAGGGCCGGATGGGCCGCCGAAGCAAGCCGTTCCACTATCGGCTGCGGGTGAGCTATGCGCACCACAGCGTCGATATGGAAGACCCCTACCGCTTTCCGTCACTGCTCAGCGACGACGACCTGTACCTGTTCAACGAGGGGACACAGGAGCAGGTCTATCGCTGGATGGGTGCGCATCCGCGGGAAAGCGATGGTGTGGCGGGCACCTTGTTCGTGGTTTGGGCGCCTGACGCCAGCCGCGTTTCAGTGGTCGGTGACTTCAATGCCTGGGACGGGCGGCGTCATGTGATGCGCAAGCATCCCGCGTCGGGTGTGTGGGAGATGTTTGTTCCCGATATCGGCGCCGGCACCAACTACAAGTACGAGATACGCAGCAGGGATGGCCATGTACTTCCCCTGAAGGCCGACCCATATGCGTGCTACATGCAACATCCGCCGGAAACCGCGTCGATCACGGTCAGCGATGAACCCTACGCGTGGAGTGATGATGGCTGGTTGGCGGAGCGGGCTTCGTCTGCGGATCACTACCAGGGTCCGGTGTCGATCTACGAAGTGCATCTCGGTTCGTGGCGCCGCAAGCCGGAAGAGGACAACCGCTACTTGACCTACCGCGAATTGGCCGATGAGCTAATTCCGTACACGGTCGATATGGGTTTCACCCATCTGCAATTGATGCCGGTGACCGAATACCCCTTCGACGGGTCCTGGGGCTATCAGCCCATCGGCATGTATGCGCCGACCTGCCGATTCGGCACGCCCGACGATTTCAGATACTTCGTCAACGCGTGCCACCAAGCCGGTATCGGCCTGCTGC